>CAZTGY010000164.1:0-6448 GCA_964613445.1 uncultured Chromatiaceae bacterium
TGGAGCGAGGGATACCGTCACTGACCTGCGGGGCGAGATCTACGCCCGGATATCCGCGCACTTCGCCCTCGAGGAGCACGTGATGAAGTCGCGTAACTATGACCAGTTCGCCGAGCACAAGCGGGACCACGAGCGCCTGCTCGACGAGATCAGGGACATGATGGACGAGCACGAGGCCGGCAGCGACACCATCGAGGAGCACCTCGCCTCGCGCCTGGCCCCGTGGTTCAGCGAGCATTTCCGGCTGCAGGACGCGCGCTTCCACAGCGCCGGGTTGGCCAGTGGTTGATGGTCCGCTGTAGGTAGCTGTACGGATGGCCGAATGCGCCTCGGCTGGTAGCATCCGGCCTGCACTACTGTGAAGGACAAGCGATGACTGACACGAACATGACGAGAAGGGGCTTCGTGGGCGCCGCCGCGGTGGCGATCCCGGTGGCCGCGATCTTTGGCAGCCGCGAAGCCGCGGCCCAGGCCACGATGCCAAAACTGAGCCTGACCGATCCGATCGCCAAGGCACTCCTGTATACGGAGAACGCGGCAACGGTGGACAAGACCAAGGCGCCGACGTTCAAGCCAGGCAGCAACTGCCTGAACTGTGCGCAGCTGCAGCAGGGCACCACCGGTGACTGGCGCCCCTGCACGGCCTTCCCGGGCAAGCTGGTGGCCGCCAAGGGGTGGTGCAGCGCCTGGATCGAGAAGAAGGCCTGAGCAGCGCCCGTCGCGCAGGGCTGATGGTGGGCGTGGCGGTCGTCGCCGCCACGCTCGGGTGGGCCGCAAGCTCGCTCCTGCCGGCCGGCTGGCGGGTCACTGCGGCGCCGCCAGCGGGTGCCGTGCCCCGGCCGCAGGTCGGCGGCAGCTTCGAACTGCAGGACACCGCCGGCAAGACGGTCCGCTGGGCCGATATTGGCGGCCGCTGGCAGCTGGTGTTCTTCGGCTTCACGAATTGCCCGGAGGCCTGCCCGACAACTCTCGCCAATTCCGTGCAGGCCCTGGCTGATCCCCGGCTGGACGGGCAGGATCTGCGCGTCCTGTTCATTTCGGTTGACCCGGGCCGCGATTCCGTCGAGGTCGTCAGGCAGTACGTGGGGGCTTTTGGCCCCCGGGTCACGGGCCTCACCGGGGATCCCGCCGGCATTGGCTCTGCAGCGGCCGCCTTTGGCGTCTATTTCGAGAAAATGCCGGAGGGCGGGGACGGCGAGTACATGGTGAACCACACCGCCAGCCTGTTCCTGCTGGGCCCGTCGGACGAGATTTTCGAGATTATTCCGTACGGTGCCACCGCCGCGGAGATTGCCGACGCCGTGCGGCGCCATCTGTAACCGGGTTCCTGGCGACAGGTCCTGGTCGCCGCCGATTTGATCCTGGTCAAGGCCGGCTGGCGGCCTGCACGTATAAGCTCGAGATTCCGGCAACCGGAGCAGACCGATGAGTTTCACTTCTCCAGGCCGCTGGCGCCTCAAGGGGCGTGAGCTGCTGCCTATCGTCCAGGGCGGCATGGGCGTCGGCGTGTCCGCACACCGGCTGGCGGGGACGGTGGCACGTGCGGGTGCGGTGGGCACGGTGGCGAGCATCGACCTCCGGCACCATCATCCGGACCTCCTCGAGATGTCGGGCGAGACGCGGGACAAGGCCACGATCGATCGCATCAACCTGATCGCCCTGGACCGTGAAGTAACCGGGGCCCTGGCGCTCTCCGAGGGACGTGGCGCAATTGCCGTGAACGTGATGAAGGCGGTGAGCCAGCACGCCGCCTATGTCCGCCAGGCCTGCGAGAGCGGCGCACATGCCATCGTGATGGGGGCAGGATTGCCCTTCGACCTTCCGGACATGGCTGCGGGCTATCCCGATGTCGCGCTGATTCCCATCCTGTCGGACGCTCGCGGCGTCCAGATCGTGGTGAAGAAGTGGATGCGAAAGAACTGCCTGCCCGATGCCATCGTCATCGAGCATCCACGCTACGCGGGCGGTCACCTGGGGGCGCCTCGGGTCGATGAGATCGACGATCCGCGCTTCGCCTTCCCGCTGATTCTGGAGGCCGTGCAGGCCACCTTCCGCGAACTCGGCATCGAGCGTGAACGCATCCCGCTGATCGTGGCCGGTGGCGTGCACACCCATGAGCAGATGGTCGAGCTGCTGGCGCTTGGCGCATCGGCGGTGCAGCTCGGCACGGCGTTCGCGGTAACCCAGGAGGGCGATGCGCATCCGAACTTCAAGAAGGTGCTCGCCGAGGCAGGGCCCGAGGACATCGTCACCTTCATCAGCGTCGCCGGGCTGCCGGCACGCGCCGTGGCCACCCCCTGGCTGAAGAACTACCTGAAGCGCGAAGCAAAGCTCCAGTCGAACGCCAAGGATGATCCGCGGCGCTGCGTGCCGGGCTTTGAATGCCTTTCCGTCTGCGGCTTGCGCAACGGCATCGCGAAGTTCGGCCAGTTCTGCATCGAGCGGCGCCTCGCCGACGCGCTCAAGGGCGACGTCAAGAAGGGCCTGTTCTTCCGGGGCTCGGAGCAGCTGCCGTTCGGCTCGGCGATCCGGCCGGTGGAGGACCTGATCAACTACCTGCTCAACGGCCTGGAGCCGCCCGAGCCTGGCGAGCCGCTGCCGCAGCCCTGAGGAAGCACGCCTCCTCCGCACGTCCCCCCGGGGCACCGGGACGACCAATACCCTAGTAGAAGTACGCACTGCGGTGGTCGGCATCCGCTCACTACCATTGGCTAACGACATGAGTCGTCCGGCTGAACAGAATCAGGGTTTTCCCCGTCAATCGAGAGGTTTGTCATGTACATCAACTTTTGGTACCCGATCGTCCGCAGCGAGGATCTCAGCTATGACCAGCCGGCAAAGGTCAGGGTACTCGGTGTCGATCTCGTCGCATTCCGCGATCAGAACGGGGACGCCCGCGTCTTGAGCGATACCTGCACGCACCGGGGTGCGTCACTGGGCGGCGCCTGGTCCCAGGGAAACACGAAGCGGATCGTCGACGGCTGCATCGTTTGCCCGTATCACGGCTGGGAATTCAACGGCGCCGGTGAGTGCGTGAATGTGCCGTCCATCGGCTATGGCACGAAGACGCCGGCGCGCGCGAAGGTGGACTCCTACCCGGTGCAGGAGAAGTACGGCATCGTGTTTGCGTTCCTCGGCGATGAGCCCGAGAGCACGCGGGTTCCGCTGCTGAATATCGAGGAATATGGCCAGCCAGGCTGGGTCGCCAACGAGGTGCTGGTCCTCGAGGTGCCGTACTACTACGAGCGCTCGATCGAGAACGGCATCGATCCCGCGCACAATGAGTTCGTGCACCCGACCCATGGCCACTCGGCCCGCGATCGCAAGGGTTACAAGGTTCGCGAATACCAGCCCGAGGACCACCGCCAGGGCTGGGGCTTCTGGTTCTGGCACCTGTTCGATGCACCGCCGCTCCCGCAGAAGGACCATGAAACGGCCGGCGGCAAGGACACGCCGTGGGGCAATACGCGGACGGGAGAGAGCCAGGTTTACGTCGGTGGCGGCACGTACGGGCCCAACATCATGCCGACCTACATCAACATCGACGCGACCAAGATGTTCCGGCAATATTTCTTCGAGGCGCCGGTGGACGACAACAACACGAAGATCTTCTTCCTGAACATGCGCAACTTCCTGCTGGATCCGAAGAACAACGGCCCGATCCATGCGCGCAACAAGGTCATCGCCGCGCAGGACATCCAGATCCTGGCCACCATGTGCCCGGCGCAGACGCCGCTGAGCCCGACCAAGGAGGTCCTGACGCCCTCCGACAACGCGGTCGCGGCTTACCGCAAGTGGCTGGCGAAGTTCGACGACAAGGGCTGGCGCATCGACACCGACAAGTTCAATGCCAATCACGGCAAGAAAAGGGCATACGCAATCCCGTCCCCGGCCCGCCGGACCTCCGGCAACTGGGTCCTTGATCCCATCCCCCTGATCAAGGATGGCGCCGAGCGCAAGAAGCTCGATCAGGTCTAGGATCGGGCCGGGAAGGGACCGGGGGGCGGCACGGACAGGCGACTGTCCGTGCCCCGGCTGGACTGCAGGCAGACCGAGGAGTAGTTTTGGAGTGAACTGATCGGGGGCACCAGATGAAAACAGTGCTTGCCCTTGCCCTGCTTCTCCTCGGCGCTACGACTGTCCGGGCCGATCTCGTCAGCATTGCGGCCAGTGGCAGCCTCACCTCCTTCGCGGACCCCGAGGGGCTGTTGCCGTTTACGCAGTCCGATGCGCTCGGCGGCTTTACTCTCACCGTGACGTACGACGATACGGCGACGACGGATATCGTCGCCGGGCCTGGCATCGGTATCTATACCTCCGCCATCCAGTCGATGCAGCTGACGGTCGGGCCCAGGATCATCGCACCCTGGTCGCAGAAGGGAGTGCTCGTCCTCAATGACCGTCCGCAGGGCACGGCGGCAACTGACCTGTGGTCCGCCCAGACCCTGCAGACCACGCCGCTGAATCAGGATGGCGATACGCGCCAGGAATCCTTCGACCTGCTGTTTCTCACCACGGTGAGCGGGTCGACCGCACCGCCGCTGACATCCGATGGCCTGGTCCGGCCACCGTGGCCTTACAACTGGATGTCCGTCAGCATCCGCTACCGCATCGACGATTTCGACGCGCAGCACGCCTCGCTTGGCACTCCCGCCAGCGCCGAGGCCACGGTGCAGAACCTGACGATCACGGCGAGCCCCGTGCCCCTGCCGGCGACCGTCTGGCTGCTCGTGACGGCGCTTGCCATGCCGGTCATGAGGGCGCTGCGCCGGCGGGCCCTGGGCCTGAGGCCAGAACTGCAATGACCCGCACCCCGCGCGCCATTGCCGGCGCGTAGAGGCCACGGTAGCGGCGCCCGCGGCGCGTGGCAGGTCCATGCGCTATGCCAAGGGCTTGGCAGCGGCGGAGCCTTCCCCATCCATCGTGTACCCCAGCAGGCCACCAACCGCGTTCGCCAGAATCATCGCGCGCTGAACGCTCAGCCATCGGGCAATGACCACGGTCTTGCCGTCGTACTCCATCTGGACTTTCTTGCCCTTCGAATCGATCCCTCCCGCCACGATCATGGCGACGCTCGTCGTTGCGTCAGCGGCCATCGCCGAGGCCCGGGCCATGGCAGGGTCACCACCAAACGGGTCACGCTCAGCGCGTCGCGCGACCTCGTCGTAGTCCTGCGCAGAGTGGCGGAAGTCCTGCCGGACCCCGCTATGCTGGACGAACAGCCGGGAAATCTTTGCGCGGTCGTAGGTTTTCTTGCCAACCTTGAGATCCTTCTCGCCCACCGAGATCTCGCGTTTGCGGGAGCGCCACCAGACCAGGAACGCGAATGCAGGGATGGGCAGCTGCCACGCCCACCGCTCCCCGAGGAGAAAAAACAGCGAGATCAGCGTGAAGAACACGTACCAGGCGCAGCCGGCCTTGAACCAGAGCTTGTCCTGGCGGTAGCGGATGACCTTGCGGCCGTCGCTCTCCGCATAGTCGAATCCGTAGCGATAGTCATTTTCCACGTTGCGCCGCCTAGCTACCCTACTGGGGCATCCGTACTGTTAAATTCTCGGTGGCGAAATCGACGGCGAAGTCTTCCTTGCCGTCAGCGTTGAGATCGACGTGCTTGACGACGTCGGAGTCACAGGGATCTCCCACAAAATCCCCACCATCGAGAAGCAGGCTGATTTCCGGTGCGGCGCGCCTTGCGGCTCAGCCACCCGCCGACTGTTCCGAAGCACGCGGTGCCTTGAAGCGCTGAATGGACATCCCTCGGGCACGTTTGCGTGCCCCTGCCAGATCATAGGCGGTCTGTAGCGCGAGCCAGGCCTCCGCGGTGCCCCCAAAGGCTTTGTCGAGCCGGATAGCCATGTCCGGGGAGATTCCGGCCTTGCCGTTGACCACATTGTTGAGCGCCTGCCTCGTCACCCCGAGCGCCCTGGCCGCCTCTGTAACTGACAAGCCAACCGGCTCGAGACAATCCAGACGGACCGACAGGCCCGGATGCGGTGGTGCTTTCATCGGCATGGAACGCCCTTCCTCTTGCTCAGTGATAGTCAATCAGGTCGACGTCGACCGCATCGGTGCCGCGAAACCGGAAAACGATCCGCCAGTTCGCCGAAACCCAGACCGACCAGAAGCCCTTCAGCTCACCCTTCAACGGATGCAATCGCCAGCCCGGAAGGTTCAATTGCTCCGGACCGGTTGCCACGTCCAGGCGAGCGAGAACCCGCGAGACCTTCGGCACCAGCGATGCCGAGATGCCCTTGGCACTGCCTTGCTCATAAAGTCGGGACAGGCCCTTGTGGCTAAAGCTGCGGATCAATGGGCGGCTCAGTGGCCAGCTTCAGCAGCACGTTAGGATGACAAGTGAAACTTGTCAATTGGCGTGCATGCCCCACGGTTCTACGCCGAACTACACCCGATGAGGTTATATGGGGCGCCCGGAAGCCTTTGATTGGCA
>CAZTGY010000165.1:0-6435 GCA_964613445.1 uncultured Chromatiaceae bacterium
CCTCCCGGTGCAGCTCGACTCCCTCGGGCCCGTCCGACGGGCGATACGAGAAGGCCTCGATGCCGTAGACGATGTCGGGATAGAGGAGCACGCAGTCGCGGTCGGCGAACGTGAACACCGTGTCCAGGTGCATGGCGGCCCGGATCTTCGGCATGGCGGCGACGATCACGCGCTGGGCGGCGCCCTTCTTGAACAGCGTGGCGGCCAGCTGGCTGATGGCCTGCCGGGACGTGCGTTCGCTCATGCCGATGAGCACGTTGCCCTTGCCGATGGGCATCACGTCGCTGCCCTCCAGCGTGGCCAGCCCGTGGTCCTCGGTCGGGTCGCCCCACCAGACGTTCACCTTGCCCGCGAAGTCGGGGTGGAACTTGTAGATTGCCGTCGTGAGGATGGTCTCCTCGTGCCGAGCCGGCCAGTAGAGCGGGTTCAGCGTCACGCCGCCATAGATCCAGCAGGTCGTGTCCCGGGTATAGAGCGTGTTGGGCACCGGCGCCAGCAGGTACTCGGTGACGCCAGCCGCTTCGCGCACGACCTTGAACGCCGCACCGCCGACTGACTCAGGAAACTCGTTGGTCGACAGGCCGCCGATCAGGGTCTCTGCGAGCTCGCGATTCTCCAGGCCCTCCAGGTAGCTGCGCAGCTCGTTGATGAATCCCAGGCCCACCTGATTGGGCACCACCTGGTTGTCGAGGATCCACTTCTTGCCTTCGGGCACGGCCACGGTTTCTGCCAGCAGATTGTGCATCTCGACGACGTCGACGCCCCGGTCGCGCATCTTGCTGACGAAATCGAAGTGATCGCGCTTGGCGTTGTCCACCCAAAGCACGTCGTCGAACAGCAACGCGTCGCAGTTGGAGGGCGTCAGGCGCGCGTGGGCGCGGCCCGGCGCGCAGACCATCACCTTCCGAAGCTGGCCCACTTCCGAGTGGACGCCGAACTTCACATCCTTCTTGGTCTCAGCCATATCAAACTCCATCAATTAATTGAATCAGATCGTGATGTAGCCGGTGATGAGCCCGAACAGGGCATATAGGGCACCGGCCAGAACTACGGCAAAGGCAAACCACTCAGCCGGGGTGAACAGCTGCTTGGACTGTTCACGCCGCGTCTTCAGGTACAGCAGCGTTCCGGGGGCGTAGATCAGGAAAGAGAGGACCAGGAACTTCAGGCCGCCCGCATAGACGAGGAACACGGAATAGGCCACCGCAAGGAATGCAATGACCATGTCCTTGGTATGATCGGCGTCGCCAGCCGGATAGGTCTGACGGGTCGATACCAGCTTCAACAGGAACGCCGCCGATAGCAGGTAAGGCAGGAGCGACAGGTGGCTGCACAATGAGAGAGCCACGGTGAAGGCATCGTCGGAGAAAAGCGTGGCAACCAGCACGGCCTGCACCAGCAGCGTACTCATCAGCACCGCCGTCGAGGGCACGCCCTTGGCGTTCTCCTTGGCCAGGAAGGCCGGCATGTCACCCTTCTTGGCGGCGACGGCGAGCACCTCGGCGGCCATCAGGCTCCAGGCGAGATAGGCGCCCAGCACCGAGACGATCACGCCCACCCCAATGAAAGCGGCGCCCCATGGGCCGACCGCCGCCGCGAGAACACCACCCACCGAGGGCTGGCTCAAGGCCTGGATCTCGGCGCGGGGCATCACGCCGAACGAGAGGATGGACACCGACGCAAACAGTGCCAGCACACCGAGGAAACCGACGACCGTAGCGGTGCCCACATCCTCCCGCTTCTTGGCAAAGCGCGAATAGTTGCTCGCCCCCTCGATGCCCAGGAACACGAAAACCGTAATGAGCATGGTCGCCTTGACCTGCGAGAACAGCGAGCCATAGCCTTCCATGCCGCTGCTGCCCAGGTTGGCGGCAAACACGGCTGGCTTGAAGGCAAATATCGCCAGCACCAGGAACAGGATCAACGGAATGATCTTGGCGATCGTGACGATCTTGTTGATCGCCGCTGCTTCCTTGGTGCCGCGCAGGACCATGAAGTGGAAGGCCCAGATGCCGATGGACGAGACGAATACTGCCGGGATCGTATTGCCGTCGCCGAATACCGGAAACACCGCCCCGAGCGTCGATTTGATCAGCACCCAGTACGATACGTTGCCGACGCAAGCACTGGCCCAGTAGCCGAAGGCCGAGGCAAAGCCCAGGTACGGGCCGAAGCCGGCGCGGGCATAGGCATAGACGCCGGCATCGAGGTCGGGCTTCCGGGTGGCCAGTTTCTGAAAGACGAAGGCCAGCATCAACATGCCCAGGCCGGCGATGGTCCAGGCGATCAGGGCGCCGTACACGCCAGTGGCCATGGCGAAATTCCGGGGTATGGAAAATACCCCTGCCCCGACCATTCCACCCACCACCATGGCAGTGAGGGTGGCCAGGGGCATCTTGTCTGTAGTTGAAGAACTCATTCGTTCGCCCTTTTTCTGGATTGTTGGCTTACCGGGGGGCTTCGTGCGCCATCGGGAAATGGGTTGGGGCGTAATCGGGATCCCTGCTGATGCGAGGGCCTACTTCGGGGGCAGCTTTGGCTGCAGGGGAAAATTGCCGAAAATATCGACAACCGCTGCGTCGAGCACCGGCCCAATGTTGTCCGTCGTCCGCTGGGTTACCCGGCTCAGGGCGAAGCCTTCCCAGACCAGTTGCCGGCGGGCGGCGTCGACGATGTCGACGCCGAGCGTGCCCTTGGTGTATTGGCGGATTTCAGTCTGCTGGTAAGTTGGCCAGGTGCTGTAGAAACCCCGCCTGTGGCGGTGGAAATTGCGCGAGGGCATCCCGGGCGACTGCGTTACGCGCAGGCGCTGATCCAGAGCGGCGCTGAAATTCACCAGCAGGTCCGGATTGGTGTCCGTGCGTTGCAGGCCCCGGGCCTGGAGTTCGCGCTCCGCGGAGGTCACCAGCTGTTGCGAAATGAGCGATTGATAGCCCTCGCGATCCGTGGCGAGCGGCTCGAAGAAGGCGAAGGTGCGAAACTGGGTGAAGTCGACGCTCTCATCGACGTTGCTGCGAATCGTGGGGCCGGAGGCACAGCCGGCGACCAGGAACAGGCCGAGAAGCGAAGACGCAAACAGCAGGGTCTGGCGAGCATTTTTCTTGTTCAATTCACTCTCCCATGCCCGTGAGAATCAGGCCCTGAACGTTAACAGATCGGCCTGAGGGCGTCCACGAACACGGGAGATGTCCCGGTCGGGCGCAATGGCTTCTGCTACCCTGCGACCGGCTGGTTCCTGCGCCTTCTGCAAGTGCCCGATCTGGACGCCGTGAGATGAAGGCGTGCCGAAGAACCGCCGAGCTGTTGAACGTTCCCGCGTTCTGGCTGCTGCGCCATCAGGCGCTGCCGGGATTCCCGCTCGGTCGCTGGCTGGCTGGTCAATCGGCTATCATGCCGCGATGAAACGGGTTGCGATCCTGTTGGCAGCGATGACGTTGCTCGGCGCCTGCAGTTCGCCGGTGCACCTGATGCCGACGCCTACCCTGTTCACTAGCGGCGAGGTCGACCCGTTCACGGCCGTGCCGGCGGCCGAGCAGAGCACCGAGATCGAGGTCCTCTATGCGACCAACCGGTTCCCGGTAGGGCCCGCGGGTGCGCGGCATTACACCCGGGTGCGCAGCGACCAGCTGCGCCTCGGGGTGGCGACGCTGCAGGTCGGCGACGAGACCAAGACCTGGGAATCACTGCAGCTGATGTCGACCAGTGCCGAAGAGGGCCAGCGCCCGCTGGTATCCCTGAAGTCGATCCGGGAAATGGCCGTGGTCGACGGTGACACGCCGTCGCTGGAGGCCGACGCGCAGGCGTTCTTCACCCATCTCGACGAATTGCTCGAGCGAAGCAGCGACCGTGAGCTGCTGATCTACGTCCACGGCGCCAACACCGACTTCGACCGTGCTGCCGCCCAGGCGGCCCAGTTCCAGCATTTCATGGGCCGGAATGCGGTGGTGATGGTGTTCGCGTGGCCTTCGGCCGGAACCTTGTTGCGGTATGGGCGTGACGTCGCCACCGCGCGCCGCAGTGTCCCGGTATTCGCGAGCCTGCTCGAGGTGTTGTCGCGGGAATCGAAGGTCGCCCACGTGAACGTCCTGGCTTACAGCGCCGGAGCGATGATTGCGAGTCCCGGCCTGGCCCGGGTCGGCAGCGCGGCTGCCGACGATCCCGGTCGCATTCGCCTGGGCGAAACGTACTATGCCGCGCCCGATATCGACTTCCCCATGTTCGTCGATAACCTCCCGCGGTACGAGAAACAGGTGCGCCGGGTCACGATTGCCTTGAACCTGGGCGATCGTGCGCTGTCCTTCGCCCAATGGCGCCACCGGGTTTCGCGCGCCGGGCGGCCGAACCTGGCGGACATCGGGCCGGAGGAGCGAACCTGGCTGGCGGAAGCCTCCGGGTTGCAGGGTTTCGACGTGCTCTCGATACGCCCCGAGGACCTGCCGGGGCTGCCGGCAGGCTCCCACTCGTTCTGGTACGACCATCCCTGGGTCAGCAGCGACGTGCTGCTCAAGTTGCGTTTCCATGCCCCCCCGCCCGCACGTGGCCTCGACCACAACAGCAACGAGATCGACCTGGCGTTCTGGACGTTTCCTGGCGACTATGAGCAGCGCTTGCCCGTCGTAGTGCGCGAGCTTGGCGCCTTCCGCTAGAATTCCTGCTTCACCCCATCTGAAATGCGTCGAGGAGACGCCCGATGTCCAGGATACTGTTGACCGGTTCAGCCGCACTCATGCTCTGCTCGCTGAGCGGCATTGCCCTGGCGGAAGTGACAGCCAAGGGCGAAGTCGGTGCCTCGTTCGCCAGCGGCAACAGCGAGACCGAGTCGGCCAATGCGGCGTTCGAGCTGGGCATTACGTCCGGCAAATGGGCGCACAAGCTGGGCCTCGCTGGCAATTACGGCAGTGACAGTGTCGGTACGACGGCGCAGCGCTGGGAGGCGCGCGGACAGTCCGGATACGACCTGACCGATCGCACGTACTGGTTCGGCGCGGGCCGCTACGAGGACGACCGGTTCAGCGCGTACGACTACCAGGCGACCGTCTCAACCGGTCTCGGCTACAGGTTCATCGACACCGAGCGCACGAAGCTCTGGATCCAGGGCGGTCCGGGTTACCGCTTCGCGGAGTTCAACCAGACCGGTGAGTCCGAGGACTCGGCGATTTTCCGCGGTGACCTGGGCCTCGATTACCAGTTGACCGAGACCACCAAGATCGTGGAGCGGTTCCTCGTCGAGACCGGCTCGGACAACACCTACGTGCAGAATGATCTCGGCCTCGAAGTCACGATCAAGGGGAGCCTGGGCCTGCGGGTGGGCTACCAGATCCGGCACAACTCCGACGTGCCCGCCGGTGTGGACAAGACCGATACGCTCACCACGCTCGGCCTGATCTACGAGATGAAGTAGGAGCGCCTTCAGGCGCGACCCTTTCCCGGGAGCAGCGGGTCCGCGAGTGTCTCCGGGAAAGGGTCGTGCCTGAAGGCGCTCCTACTGCATGTGCAGTTCGATGATGTCCTTGTCGGCCAGCACGTGCTCGGGGCCGACCTGCTGGCCAGCGTAGACCTCGGTGCCCCAGATCTTGCCGTAGCGCAGTCCGGACGCGATGTCCTTGTGCACCTGCTGGGCCACGTCCATCACCGTCTGTCCGCGCCGCAGCGTGAAGGGCCGGTCGGTGTCGGCGGGCTTGCCCGGCTGCTTGGTGTAGACGCGGACGATCTGGAGGGCCTTGAAGAGCAGGGGCCCCATGGCCTCGCAGCCAGCACCGGTGAGCGCGGACACCGCGATGGTGGGGAAATCCAGTTCGAGGAGTTCGGTGAGGACCTGCAGTTCGGCTGCCGGGTCGCCTGCCAGCTCGCTCTTGTTGCCCACGAGGATGGCCGGCAGCGAGATGCGGAAGGGGTCATCGATGATCTCCTCGCCGTCTGCATCGAAGGTGGGCTCGGGCACCGGCTTCGGACCCTTCAGCCCTGGCCACCAGCCGTGCAGGTCGATCTTGCGCTCGGTGAGCTGCCGGAGGATCGCCTGGATGTGCTCGGCACAGCCGGGATCGCTGAGGTCGACCACGAGCAGCACGCCATCCGCCGGCTGGAGTGAATTCACGATCCAGCCTTCGATGTAGTCGCTGGAGATGGGGGGCAGGTCGACGAGCTGGAAGTACAGGTCCTCGAAGGGCATCATCCCCGGCTGGGGCAGCTTGGTCGTGAACGGGTAGGGACCGATATCGGCCTTCGAGCCCGTCAGTTGCGAGTGCAGCTGGGACTTGCCGGCATTCGGCGCGCCGATCAGCGCGATCTGGGCCGCGCCCTCCCGACGGATCGTGTGGACCGGACCCTTCTTCTTGCCGCTCTTGCTGGCCGCACCGACTTCCTCGGTGATCTCCTTGATCCAGCGCTTGATGTCCCCCTGGAGGTGGTCGGTACCCTTGTGCTTCGGGATAGTCC
>CAZTGY010000166.1:0-6434 GCA_964613445.1 uncultured Chromatiaceae bacterium
TGGCTTCAGCCGCGACCAGTCGCGGCTGAAGCCACTCCCGCGAAACTAATAAAACTAAGTGTCCGGTACCTTTTCCGCCTTTGTCCGCTTCAGGGCGTAGAGGGCGTCCAGGGCCTGCTTGGGCGACAGGGTGTCCGGGTCCAGGGCATCGAGCAGCTCGTGGATCGCGTCCGGCTCCGGCGGCGGGCCCAGGGCCAGCTCCTGCTGGGGCGTCCGGGCGTCCCCCCGCAACTCCCTGTGGCCCGCCGACTCGTTCTCCAGCTGCTGCAGGAAGCGTCGCGCCCGCTGGATCACCGCGGCCGGCACCCCCGCGAGCTGCGCCACCTGCAGCCCGTAGCTGCGGCTCGCCGGGCCGTCCTTCACCGCGTGCAGGAACACCAGCCTGTCGCCGTGCTCCGTTGCATCCAGGTGCACGTTCGCACAGGCCGGCAGCTCCGTCGCCAGCGCCGTCAGCTCGAAGTAGTGGGTCGCGAACAGCGTGAACGCGCGCACCTGCTCGCCGATGTGATGGGCCGCCGCCCAGGCGAGCGACAGGCCGTCGAAGGTGCTCGTCCCGCGCCCGATCTCGTCCATCAGCACCAGGCTTTGCGCTGTCGCGTTGTGCAGGATGTTCGCCGTCTCCGTCATCTCCACCATGAAGGTGGAGCGCCCGCCAGCCAGGTCGTCCGCCGCGCCGATGCGCGTGAAGATCCGGTCCAGCGGGCCGAAGCGGGCGCTGTCGGCCGGCACGAAGGAGCCGACGTGGGCAAGCAGGGCGATCAGCGCCGCCTGCCGCATGTAGGTGGACTTGCCGCCCATGTTCGGCCCGGTGATGACGAGCAGGCGACGGTCCTCGCGCAGGTCCAGGTCATTCGCCACGAAGGGCGCGTCCAGCAGCCGCTCCACGACCGGGTGGCGCCCGCCACGAATCTCGAGGCCCGGCTCGTCCACCAGTTCGGGCCGGCAGTAGTTCAGCGCCCGGGACCGCTCGGCCAGGTTCGCGAGCACGTCCAGCTCCGCCAGCGCCGCCGCCAGCTCCCGCAGCGGCCCGAGCCCGTCCGTCAGCGTCGCCAGCAGTTGGTTGTACAGCTCCTTCTCCCGGGCCAGCGACCGGTCCCGGGCCGACAGCACCTTGCCCTCGAAGTCCTTCAGTTCCGGTGTCACGTAGCGCTCGGCGCCCTTCAGCGTCTGCCGCCGCTGGTAGTCGTCCGGCGCCTGGGCCGCCTGCCCGCGGGACAGCTCGATGAAGTAGCCGTGCACCCGGTTGTAGCCCACCTTCAGCGACGGCAGGCCCGTGCGTGCCCGCTCCCGCGCCTCCAGGTCGGTGAGGTAACGGTCGGCGTTCTCGCTGATGTCGCGGAGCTCGTCGAGGGTCGCGTCGTAGCCGGCAGCCAGCACGCCGCCGTCCCGGATCAGCTGGGGCGGCTGCTCGATCACCGCGCGTTTCAGCAGCGCATGGGTGGCGGCGTGATCACCGAGGCGCGTGCGGAGCGTCGCGAGGAGCGGGGAGTCGTGGGCCGTGAGTTGCGCGTCGATCTCCGGCACCAGGCCGGTGGCCGTGCGCAGCTGGGCGAGGTCCCGGGGCCGGGCCGAGCCGAGGGCGATGCGGGAGAGGATGCGCTCCAGGTCGCCGATGTCGGCGAGCAGGTCCCGCAGGGAGTCCTGCGCACCGAGCAGGCTGTCCAGCGCCTGGTAGCGCTGGCGGAGCGCGACCTGGTCCCGCAGCGGCCGGTTCAGCCAGCGGCGCAGCAGCCGGCTGCCCATGGTGGTGGCGCAGTGGTCCATGACGCCGGCGAGGCTCGCTCCGGCGTTGCCGCTGAGGCTCGACTCGAGCTCCAGGTTGCGGCGGCTGGCCGCGTCGACCTGCAGCGCGTCGGAGTGGCGCTCGGCCACGATGCTGCGCACGTGGGGCAGGGCGCTCTTCTGGGTATCGCGCACGTACTGCAGGAGCGCGCCGGCGGCGCGGATGCCGTCGGTCAGGTCGGCGACGCCGAAGCCCTGCAGGTCCTTCGTGCCGAACTGGCTGCTGAGCAGGCGGGTGGCGGTTTCGGCGTCGAAGTGCCAGGGCGGCATCAGGTGGCGGGCAACGCCGTCTTCGACCGCTGGCGCCGTGAGGCCGTCTTCCACCAGCAGCTCGGCGACGCCCAGGCGGGCCAGTTCGGCCTGCAGGTCGGTGCCGGTGGCGATCTCGGTGAGGCAGAAGCGGCCTGCGGAGAGGTCGAGCCAGGCGAGGCCGAAGCCGTCGCTGCCCTTGCAGACCGCGGCGACCAGGTTGTCCCGGCGGGCGTTGAGGAGGGCGTCGTCGGTGAGCGTGCCCGGCGTGATGACGCGCACCACTTTCCGCTCGACGGGGCCCTTCGACGTGGCCGGGTCGCCGATCTGCTCGCAGAGCGCCACCGACACGCCGGCCCGGACGAGCCGGGCCAGGTACTGCTCGGCCGCATGGTAGGGCACGCCGGCCATGGGGATGCTCTGGCCGGCCGACTTGCCCCGGGCGGTCAGCGTGATGTCGAGGAGCTTCGCGGCCTTTCGCGCGTCGTCGTAGAACAGCTCGTAGAAGTCCCCCATCCGGTAGAACAGCAGCAGCTCGGGATTCTCCGCCTTGATGCGGAGGTACTGCTGCATGACAGGCGTGTGCTCTGAAAAGGTACCGGACACTTAGTTTTGTTAGTTGCCTGGGGAACTGGCGGATTGTGCCAGTGCCAGGCCCAAAAGGCGCAGGCGTCAAAAGGTCCCGGACACCGGTCTTGCCAGTTGCTGGGTCAGCGCGGACGGACTGCGCCCCAGGAACCTGCCCAGGTCCGACACGGTGGCGACGCCGGCCGCCAGCGCCTCCCGGGCGATCGCCTGACGCGCAGCGCAGAGATGCCTCGCCTTCGATGGGGACGTCAGCTCAGCCAGGCTGATGCCCAGGCGGCTGCAGTGCCGGGCCCCGATCTGCTCCAGCGTCTCCCGTCCTGCCTGCCCCGGCGCTGGCGGGTCGGCCCTGCGGGGTGGCACCTCGGGCTCCATCGCCCGGGTATCCCGCGACTCGTGTTTCGCGAATGGGGTCAGGTCCTCGTCCGTGTACGACCGCATGAACCGGGCGTACCGGACCCGGGCGACCCCCGCCGCCGGCCCGAACATGGCGAGTACAAATGCCGTGTCTACCCACGCGGTCGTTGGCCGCCCCAGGTAGTCCCTGTGGCTCGACCAGCGATAGGCCATCGGCTCCGCCACCATGCCGGCAACCACGGGATTCAGGTGGATATACCGGACCAGCGACTTGAGGTAGCCGTCCGCGTCCACCAGGATCGACCGGTAGCGGCGCTCGAACAGGTGGCCGCTCTGGCCCGCCTCCCGGTGGATGTGCAGCGCGTAGCGCATGGCGAGGCGCTGCATCGGCTTGTCCAGCGGCGTGTCGCCCACCTGCACCGCCAGGTGCAGGTGATTCGTCATCCAGCAGTAGGCGAAGACCCGCAGGCCGAAGCGCTCGACCACATCGCCCACGAGCGCGTTCAGGTAGGCCCGGTCCTTGTCGGCGCCGAACAGCGGCTCCCGGTGGTTGCCGCGGAGGATCAGGTGATGGACACCGCCTGGCACGTGCAGGCGCGGCTTCCGCGGCATCCTTGCCTCTCCTGGTGGGTTCGGGGAGAGTAGGCAAGGCGCGGGCCGTTGCCGAGCCGCGAAACTGCCGAGAAACTAACGAAACTAAGTGTCCGGTACCTTCCTCTGAAGACCCTCCACCTCGAAACCGGCAGGCATCTCTACGGCGGCCCCCGCCAGGTGCTGCTGCTGCTCGACGGCCTCCGCAAGCGCGGCATCGACGCCACGCTCGCCTGCGCCACCGACAGCGCCATCGCCGCCGCGGCCCGGGCGGCCGGCCACCCCGTCATCAGCCACCCGATCACCGGCGACCTGGACGTCTCCGCCGTGTCCTTCCTCGCCCGCACGGTGAAGCAGCTGAAGCCCGACCTGCTCCACGCCCACAGCCGCCGCGGCGCCGACTACTTCGGCGGCCTCGCCGCTGCGCTCGCCCACGTTCCCGCCATCCTGACCCGCCGCGTGGACAACCCGGACACGCCGCTCCTCGGCACCCTGAAGTACCGGGCCTACGACCGGGTCGTCGCCATTTCCGACGCCGTCCGTGCCCAGCTCGAGAGCGAGGGCGTGGCCCCCCGGAAGCTCCGCACCATCCGCAGCGCCGTCGACGCAGACGCCTGCCAGCCCACCTGGACCCGCGAGCGCTTCCTCGCCGAATTCGGCCTGGACCCGTCCGACCAGGCCGTCGCCGTCGTCGCCCAGCTCATCCCCCGCAAGAACCACGCCCTGGTCCTCGATGCCTGGCCGCTGGTCCGCGCCCGCTGCCCCGGCGCGCAGCTGCTGATCCTCGGCGCCGGCCCGCTCGAGGCCGACCTGAAGGCGCGGGTGGCGGACCACGAGTCCCTCGAGGGCTCGGTGACCTTCTTAGGCTTCCGCCCCGACCTGCGGGCCTTCCTCGGCCGGGCGGACCTGCTGGTCCACGCGGCCCGGAAGGAGGGCCTCGGCGTCGGCCTCCTGGAGGCCCAGGCCGCCGGCATCCCGGTGATAGCCTTGGCGGCGGGCGGCGTGCCCGAGGCCATCGCCGACGGCACCACGGGACTGCTGGTCGCGCCCGACGGCGACCCGGCCCGGGGCGAGGCGGGTCCCGCGGAGGCCCTGGCCGACGCGGTGGCCACCCTGCTCGGCGACACCGACCTGCGCCGCCAGTTCGGCGCGGCGGCCGCCGCCCGGATGCGGGCCGCGTTCAGCCCGGACCGGATGGCGGACGACTACCTGGCCCTGTACCGGGAGGTGCTCGGATGAGTGAGGACAAGCTGTTGGCCGAGCGAGTTGCCGAACTGGCCGAGCTTCTGCTCGCGAAGGGCCTGAAACTCAGCACCGCGGAGTCCTGCACCGGCGGCTGGCTCGCGAAATGCCTGACTGATCGCCCCGGCAGCTCCGCCTGGTTCGAGTTCGGCTTCGTAACCTACGGAAACAACGCGAAGCTCGCGCTGCTGGGCGTCCGGGAAGTCACGCTCCGGGACCACGGCGCCGTCAGCCAGCAGGTGGCCGAGCAGATGGCCGTCGGCGCCCGGCGGGTCAGCGGGGCCGACCTGGCGGTCGCGATCACGGGCATCGCGGGGCCGGGGGGTGGCAGCGCCGCCAAGCCCGTCGGCACCGTCTGGCTCGCCTGGGCAGGCCCGGACGGCCAGCTGGGCGCCGAGAAGCGCGAGCTCCCCGGCGACCGGACAGCCGTCCGCAGCCAGGCCGTCGCCGAAGCACTGGACGGCACCATCGAGAGGTGCCGGCACTTCGGTTTCGGTTAGTCGGCGTACCGGCACCGCCGGCTAGGTTTCGGGGCTCGTCTCCCCCTCGTTGCCGCGGTTTTCCTGGCGGCCTTCCTGCTTGCAGTCCCGCTTGTCCTTGCCGGCGCCCTCGGATTCCCGGCATTCGTCCCGGGTGTCCCCGCGATTGTCCCGGTCGCCCTGCCGGTCGTCCCGGCGCTCGCCGCGGCGGTCCGAGCCGGGGGTTCCGGCCAGCAGCGGTGCGCTGGTCCCGACGGTGAAGGCGGCGACGACGGCGACGGCCAGGCCGTGGCGAATCAGGCGCTTCGCGCTGGTGTGCATGGTGATTTCTCCTTTGTGGGGAAGCAGCTTCGTCGCTTGGTACAGGCGCCACGCTAACCCCGCAAGCGCCCGGGCGAAAGTCCGCGAAATCCCCCATTTCGCCGTTCCCTGCGACCTGCCGGGTTGTGGAATAATCCGGCCACGATTTCGCATTCCCCGGCGTCACCCAGAGCGTTGGCCGGACTCCGCCAGACAGAGGCTTTTTCATGGACGACAACCGCAAGAAGGCGCTCGCCGCCGCCCTGGGCCAGATCGAGAAGCAGTTCGGCAAGGGCTCCGTCATGCGCCTCGGCGACTCCGGGCCCACCAAGGACATCGAGGTCATCTCCACCGGCTCCCTGAACCTGGACCTGGCGCTCGGCGTCGGCGGCCTGCCCAAGGGCCGCATCATCGAGATCTTCGGGCCTGAATCCTCCGGCAAGACCACCCTCACGCTGCAGACCATCGCCGAGTGCCAGAAGGCCGGCGGCACCGCCGCCTTCGTCGACGCGGAGCACGCCCTCGACCCGGCCTACGCCGCCAAGCTCGGCGTCAAGGTCGACGACCTGCTCGTGTCCCAGCCGGACACGGGCGAGCAGGCCCTGGAGATCACCGACCTGCTGGTGCGCTCCGGCGCCGTCGACATCGTGGTGGTCGACTCCGTCGCCGCCCTCACGCCCAAGGCCGAGATCGAGGGCGAGATGGGCGACAGCCACATGGGCCTGCAGGCCCGCCTCATGTCCCAGGCGCTCCGCAAGCTCACCGGCAACATCAAGCGCTCGAACACCGTGGTCATCTTCATCAACCAGATCCGCATGAAGATCGGCGTCATGTTCGGCAACCCGGAGA
>CAZTGY010000167.1:0-6406 GCA_964613445.1 uncultured Chromatiaceae bacterium
GTAGGCGCCGCCCAGGTTGGCGCCCAGCGTGGTGTTCAGGTCGGAGAGCGCGACGCCCTGGGTGAGCGCCTGCTCCCGGTCCACGTCCACGTACACCTGGGGGACGCTGGCGCTGTAGGTGGTGAAGGCGCTGCCGATCTCGGGCCGCCGGGCCGCCGCGTCGAGGAACCGGGCAACCTGGTCGGCAAGGTATTGGGGCGTGCCGCCGCTCTGGTCCTGCAGCATCAGGCTGAAGCCCGAGGCGGTCCCGAGGCCGGGAATGGCGGGCGGCCCGAAGGCGAACACCAGCGCATCGGGAACCCCGGTGGCGAACAGGCCATTCAGGCGGCGAGTGAGGTTGTCCGCGCGCTCGGCCAGGCCGGCGCGCTCGCCCCACTCCTTCAGCGAGACGAACACAATGGCATTGTTCGGCGCGGCGGCCCCGGACAGCAGGCTGTAGCCGGCCACGACCGTGTAACTGGCGACGCCGTCAACCTGCGCCAGGATCGCCTCGACCTGGCGGGTCACCGCGTCGGTGCGCTCCAGCGAGGCCGCATCCGGCAGCTGCACGTTGACGAGCAGGTAGCCCTGGTCCTCCTCCGGGACGAAGCCGCCCGGCAATGCGGTGCCGAGCAGGGCCGAGGCGCCGATGAAGACGGCGACCAGCACCAGGGCGCGCAGCGACTTGCGGGCGAACAGCCCCGCCACGCCGGTATACGAGGTGGTGAACCGGCCGAAGACGCCGTTGAACCACCGGTAGAACGGCTCCAGGGGCCCCGGCTTCCCGCCCTTCGGCCTGAGCAGCAGCGCGCACAGGGCCGGGCTCAGCGTGAGGGCGTTGATGGTGGAGAAGCCGACGGAGATGGCAATGGTGACGGCGAACTGCTGGTAGAGCCGGCCGGTGATGCCGGGCACGAAGGCCACGGGCACGAAGACCGCCATCAGGATCAGGGACGTCGCGATCACCGGGCCCGACACCTCCTTCATCGCCCGCCGGGTCGCGTCCTTCGGCGTCATGCCCTGCTCGATGTGGTGCATCACGGCCTCGACCACGACGATGGCATCGTCCACGACGATGCCGATGGCGAGCACCAGGCCGAGCAGCGAGAGCACGTTCACCGAGAAGTCCAGCAGCGGGAACAGCATGAACGCGCCGACGAGGGAGACCGGGACGGTCAGCAGTGGAATGAGCGTGGCCCGCCAGTTCTGCAGGAACACGAACACGACCAGGATCACCAGCAGCACCGCCTCGAACAGCGTCACGACGATCTCGCGGATGCCCTCGCGCACGGCCAGCGTCGTGTCCAGCGAGACGAAGTGCTCCATGTCCGAGGGGAAGTCAGCCGACAGCCGCTCCATCGTGCGGCGGATCTCGTCGGCGACCTGCAGGGCGTTGGAGCCCGGCGTCTGGTAGATGGCGATGGCGGCCGTCGGCTTGCCGTTCACCCGGCCGATCTGCGCGTAAGTCTGCGCGCCGAGCTCGATGCGGGCCACGTCCTTGAGGCGGAGCAACGAACCGTCGGGATTGGCCCGGATGACGACCTCGCCGAACTCGGCCGGCGTCGTGAGGCGGCCGCGGGTCGTCACGGTGTAGGCGAATTCGGTGCCCGGGAGGGCCGGCGGGGCGCCCACCTGGCCGGCCGGGACCACGACGTTCTGCTGGCGCAGCGCATTGACGACGTCGGGCACGGTCAGGCCCAGCTGCGCCAGCCGGTCGGGCCGCACCCAGACGCGCATGGCGTAGTCGCTGCCGCCGAAGATGTTGACCTGGCCCACCCCCCGGATCCGGGCGATGGCGTCGTTGAGGTTTATGGCGGCGTAGTTGCTGAGGAAGTCGCTGTCGTAGCTGCCGCCTGGCGACGTCAGCGTGACCAGCATCAGGGGGAAGGCCAGCGACTTCTTCACGTTGACGCCCAGCCGCTTCACGTCCTCCGGCAGGAACGGCTCCGCCTGCGCCACCCGGTTCTGGACCAGCACGTTGGCAATGTCGAGGTCGGTGCCCACCTCGAAGGCCACGCGGATCTGGCTGAGGCCGTCGTTGGAGTTGGTGGACTTGATGTAGAGCATGTTCTCCACCCCGTTGAGCTGCTGCTCCAGCGGGTTGGCGACCGAGTTCTCCACCGTGACGGCGTCCGCGCCGGTGTAGGTGGCCTGGATCAGCACCTCGGGCGGCGTGATATCGGGATACTGGGCAATGGGCAGGCCCTGCAGGGCGACGAGGCCGAGCAGGATCGTGACGATGGAGATGACCATCGCCACGATCGGGCGATTGATGAAGAACTCCGCCATCGGCCCTAGCGCGCCCCGCTGGCTGCAGGTGGCGCGGATTTCTCCGCGACCGGCTCGGGCTCCACCTGCATGCCCGCGCGGAGACGCTGGATCCCCGCCAGGACCAGCCGGTCGCCGGGCTTGACGCCCTTCTCGATCAGCCAGTCGCCCCCGATCCGGGGCCCGGTCTCGACCGCCCGGATCTCCACCTTGTTGTCCTTGTCGAGGACGAAGACCTGGTAGCGGCCCTGCAGCTCGGTCACGGCCCGCTGGGGCACGAGGACGGCGCCGCTGCGCTCCTCGGTGGCGGCCCGCACCCGGGCGAAGAGGCCCGGGCGGAGCAGGAGATCGGGATTCGGGAACGCCGCCTCCACCTGCAGCGTGCCGGTGGTCGGATCCACGCCCCGGTCGACGGAGATCACCCGACCCGCCTGCGGATAGACCACGCCGTCGGCCAGGACGAGCTGCAGGGGGACGGCCTTCGGGTCGTCCTGCGCCTTGGGCATGGCGCCGAACTTCCGGGTGAACTCCAGGTACTCGCGCTCGCTGATGGCGAAGCGCACGTGCACGTCGTCGATGGCGGACACCGTGTTCAGCAGCGAGCCCGACGTCGGGCTGACCAGGTTGCCCACCTTCACCCGGGAGATGCCGATCTGGCCGCTGATCGGCGCCCGCACGCTGGCATAGCCCACGTTGATCTCCGCGACGCGCAGCTGGGCATCGGCTGCCTTCACCTGGTTGCGCGCAGCACCCTCTTGGGCAATGGCCTCGTCGAGGTCCCGCTGGCTCACCGCGTTCATCGCCGCCAGGGGGCGGTACCGGGCCAGGTTGGCCGCCGCGTCGGCGTAGAGGGTCTGCGCCCGGGCCTGCTCGGCCTGGGCGGCGGCAAGCTTCTGTTCCAGTTCGCTGGGATCGATGCTGTAGAGGAGGTCGCCGGCCTTGACGCGGCCGCCCTCCTCGAAATGGATGGCCTCGATGAAGCCCGGGACCCGCGCCCGGATCTCGATGTCCGCCTCGCCCCGCGTCTGGCCCACCCACTCGCTGTAGATCGGCACGTCGCTGCTGGCGACGGTGATGACCGGCACCTTCGGCACGGGCGGGCCGGCGGGGCCCTGGCCCTTGCCACAGGCAGCGACAATCGCCAGAGGCAGTGCGAGGATAAGGGCGCGCACGGGAGGACGAAGCATGACTTCCAAGACAGTCTCCGCGGTGGCCCGTTGTTGTTTTTGGGGAGCAGCGCAGGCAACCGGCGGTTCAGCCTACCGGCCGGTCGGCCCGAGGTCCAGATACCCGGCAACACGGCGCCTGGCCCTGCTCGCGGGGCTGCTGGCCGCCCTGGCGGCGACCGCCGCCCTCGCCTCCCGCACCCTGTTCCTGGCCGAGAACGAGCTCATCTGCGACGGCGAGCGGATCCTGTGCGTCGACGGCACGCTGGGCTACGACGTGAACGACCGGCTGCTGTGGCTGCGGGGGCGCGTCCAGTCCACGACGGTTCCCGGGACCCTGCGGATCACCGTGACGGGCACCAACCGCCTGGGCCACGTCCGCTTCGCGCCGATGGAAATTGCACTGCGGGGGCGCGCGAGCGAGATCGTCGACTTCCGGATGATCCCGGATCACCCGGACGTGGCGAACTGGCGCGTCGACCAGATCGTCTTCGTGCCCGCCGGGGAGGAGTGACGCGCCGACCCGCTGCTCCCGGGACTGGCGCCCGGGCTCCCGCGGTACGTGGAATCCACGACCCCGGGAGCAGCCGAAGGCAGCGACATCGTCACCCGAACCACTTGCCCGGAGGTTTTCCCGGGAGCAATGATGCCGATAGCTCTCGCCACGGGGAGGGACAATTGGACGAGTCAACGGGAACGGGCAAATACGAACGGCTGCTGGAGCGGTGCAGGGACCTGGAGCGGGTACCCACCGCGGTCGCGCACCCCTGCGAGGAGACGGCGCTTGCCGGCGCCATCGAGGCTGGCCAGCGCGGCCTGATCACACCGATCCTGGTGGGGCCGGCGGCGCGCATCCGGGCGCTCGCCGCCAGGCACGGCATCGACCTCGGCGCGGTGGAGCTGGTCGATGCGCCCCACAGCCATGCGGCGGCCGAGCGGGCCGTCGAACTGGTGCGCGCAGGCCGGGCTGAGCTGCTCATGAAGGGCAGCCTGCACAGCGACGAGCTGCTCGGGGCGGTGCTCGCGCGCGAGACCGGCCTGCGCACGAGCCGGCGGCTCTCCCACGTGTTCATCATGGACATCCCGACCTACCACAAGGTACTGATGGTCACGGACGGCGGCATCAACATCGCCCCGGGTCTGGAGGACAAGGCCGACATCTGCCGGAACGCCATCGACCTGGCGATCGCCCTCGGCGTGGAGCGGCCCAAGGTGGCGGTGCTGGCCGCCGTCGAGACCGTCTCTTCGAAGATGCCCGCGACCATCGATGCGGCGGCGCTGTGCAAGATGGCGGAACGGGGCCAGATCACCGGCGGCGTCATCGATGGCCCCCTGGCCTTCGACAACGCCATCAGCGCGGAGGCGGCCCGGATGAAGGGCATCGAGTCGCCGGTCGCCGGCGACCCGGACATCCTGCTGGCACCGGACCTGGAAGCCGGCAACATGCTCGCCAAGCAGCTCAGCTTCCTCGCCCGGGCCGACAGCGCGGGGCTCGTGCTGGGCGCCCGCGTGCCGATCATCCTCACGAGCCGGGCCGACAACGTGCGGTCGCGGATCGCCAGCTGCGCCATCGCGATGCTCGTGGCCCACGACCGGCGCCGCAAGGCGAAGCTGGCAGGGGCCTGAGCCTTGGGGGATCACCTGCTGGTACTCAATGCCGGCTCCTCGAGCCTGAAGTTCTGCGTGTATGGGCGGGCCGGGCCGGGACCCTGGCGGGCCGACGCCCGCGGCCAGGTCGAGGGCATCGGCACCGCGCCACGCTTCAGGGCGCGGGACGGGGCCGGCAAGGTCCTGGCCGAGGAAACCCTCGACGCCGGGGTGCACGATGCCCGCGGCGCGCTGGATGCACTGGCTGCCTGGCTGCGGACCGCGTTCGCCGGGGCCCGCATGCTGGGCGTCGGCCACCGGGTCGTCCACGGCGGCGCCCGCGATGCGGGCCCGGTCGTCGTCACCCCGGCCGTCCTCGCGGAACTGCACGAACGGACGCCGCTGGCGCCCCTGCACCAGCCGCATAACCTGGCAGCCATCGAGGCGCTCGCCGGGGAGATGCCGGGCGTGCCCCAGGTCGCCTGCTTCGACACCAGCTTCCATCGCGGGCAGCCGGCGGTCGCGGAAGTGGTGCCCCTGCCCCGTGAGGTCTGCCGCCGGGGCGTCCGGCGCTACGGCTTCCACGGGCTGTCCTACGAGTACATCGCCTCGGTGCTGCCGCAGGTTGCCCCGGAGATTGCCGGCGGGCGCGTCATCGTCGCCCACCTGGGCAGCGGTGCCAGCCTCTGCGCCCTCCGCGCCGGCAGGAGCGTCGACACCACCTTCGGCTTCACGGCCCTGGACGGGCTGTGCATGGGCACCCGGCCCGGCGCCCTGGACCCGGGCATCGTCCTGTACCTGTTCCAGGCCCTGGGCATGACCGCCAGCGAGGTTGAGACTATGCTCTACAGCAGGTCGGGCCTGCTCGGTATTTCCGGTATCAGCAACGACATGCGCGAACTGCTGGAGAGCACCGAGCCGGCGGCGAGCCTGGCAGTGGACTACTTCGTCTACCGGGCCGCGCGGGAAATTGGCGCGCTGTCTGCGGTGCTCGGCGGACTGGACGCGCTGGTCTTCACCGCCGGCATCGGCGAGAACTCGGCCGCGGTCCGCGCCCGGATCGCCGCAGCGTCCGCCTGGCTGGGCATCGACCTGGACCCGGCAGCCAACGGGGCCGGCGGCCCGCGCCTGTCCCGGTCCGGGAGCAAGGTCTCGGCCTGGATGATCCCGACCGACGAGGAACTGATGATTGCCCGGCACACCAGCACGTTGCTGGAACTGTAACAAGGAGAACGACGATGAAGCACCAATGGACCATTAGCCTCGTGGTACTCGGCATGCTCGCCATGGCAGCCTCGCTGCCACTGCCGGCCTCCGCCGCGTCGAAGGCGGATAACGCCCGCGCCGACATCCGCAAGGCGACCACCGATACCCTCAACACGCTCTACAAGACCCAACCGTCGGCC
>CAZTGY010000168.1:0-3595 GCA_964613445.1 uncultured Chromatiaceae bacterium
GGTGACCTGGTGAAGCCCGGCGTTTCGGTCATCACGCCGAACCCGAAGACCTCGGGCGGCGCCCGCTGGAACCACCTGGCCGCCTGGGGCTGGGCCCTGCGCCAGCCGGGCGCCACCGAGGCCACGGCGATGGAGTACCTGCGCAAGCTCTACCGGAACGTGCCGGTGCTGGACACGGGCGCCCGGGGGTCCACCACGACGTTCGTCGCGCGCGGCATCGGCGACGTGTTCCTGTCCTGGGAGAACGAGGCCTTCCTCGCGGTCGAGGAACTGGGCGAAGGCAAGGTCGAGATCGTCGTGCCGTCACTGAGCATCCTGGCGGAGCCGCCGGTGACGGTGGTTGACAAGGTCGCGCTGCGCAAGGGCACCCGGGAAGTCGCCGATGCCTACCTCAAGTACCTCTACTCGCCCGAGGGCCAGGAGATCATCGGCCGGCACTACTACCGGCCCCGGGATCCGGCGGTGGCGGTCAGGTACGCCAGCCGCTTTCCCCAGCTGAAGCTGGTCACGATCGCGGACTTCGGCGGCTGGGCGACGGCCCAGGCCAGGCACTTCGGGGAAGGCGGGATCTTCGACCAGGTCTACCTGCCGCAGTGATGCCGCGCGGTAGAGGGCCAATGCTACGCTTTGGCGGATTCCCACCGGAGCTTCCGCATGCACTTTCACCGACTGGTCCCGCTCATTCTGCTGGTCTCGGCGTGCTCGGCACCGGCCCCCCCGTCGCCGACGGCGGGCCTCCGCGACGGAGGCCCGCCCATGGCCGCCCGCAAGCCCTTCCTGGTGGAATCGCCCAACGGCGCGCGGCAGGACGAGTACTACTGGCTGCGGGACGACACGCGGCAATCGCCGGAGGTGCTGGCCTACCTGAAGGCCGAAAACGCCTGGCGGGACGCCGCCATGGCCCACACGGGCGCGCTGCAGGAGCAGCTCTTCCGGGAGCTGACCGGCCGCCTGGACCCGGATGAGTCCACGGTGCCAGTGTTCGACCGGGGGTACTGGTACTACCGACGCTACGCCCCGGGCCAGGAGTATCCCGTCCACGCCCGGCGCCAGGGCAGCCTCGACGCCCCCGAAGAGGTCCTGCTCGACGGGAACCGCATGGCAGTCGGCCACGCCTTCTTCCGCATCGGCACCGCGGCCGTCAGTGACGACGGCCAGCGCATCGCCTGGACCGAGGACACGGTGGGTCGCCGCCAGTACGTGCTGCGGGTGAAGGACCTGCGGACGGGCAACCTGCTACCTGACGGCGTGCCCAACGTGGAGCCCGAGTTTGCCTGGGCCGCTGACAGCCGCACCCTGCTCTACACCGCCAAGGACCCGGTCACGCTGCTGTCCGAGCGGGTCCTGCGGCACACGGCCGGCACCGACCCGGCGACGGACGTGCTGGTGTACGAGGAGAAGGACCCGAGCTTCTATATCCAGGTGGGCAGGAGCCGCTCGAACCGGTTCCTGTTCATCGCCCTGTCCAGCACCGACGAAAGTGAGTGGCTGTACGCGGAAGCCACCGACCCGGCATTCCGTTTTCGTCCCGTGGTGCCCCGGGAAGCGGGCCACGAGTACGACGTGGAGCACCTCGGTGAGGACTTCATCCTGCGCACCAACTGGGAGGCGCCGAATTTCCGCATCGTGAAGGCGCCGGTTGGCACCAGCGCCGACAAGGGCACCTGGCGGGACGTCCTGCCCCACCGGGCCGACGCCTTCCTGGAGGACTTCGAGGTGGCTACGAGCCACCTGGCCGTCAACGAGCGCAGCGGCGGCCTGCTGAAGATCCGGGTGCTGCCGTGGGGACCCGTAGGAGCGCCTTCAGGCGCAACCGGGATCGCGCCTGAAGGCGCTCCTACGGGTGCCCCCGGCCGGCTCATCGACGCGCAGGAAGCCGCCTACACCATGCGCCTCGTGCCCACCCCCGGCATCGACAGCCCGGTGATCCGCTACACCTACTCGTCGCTGATCGCCCCCGAGGCCGTCTACGATCACGACCTGGCGACCGGTCGCAGCGCACTCCGGAAGGTGGACAGGGTCTTGGGCGGCTTCGCCACGGGCAATTACCAGACGGCCTTCATCCACGCCCCGGCGCGGGACGGGACGGAGATCCCCGTGTCGGTCGCCTGGCGCAAGGGCACGAAGCTGGACGGCACGGCCCCGCTCTTCGTCTACGGCTACGGCTCCTACGGGCTGTCCGAGGACCCGGAGTTCCGCGGCAACTGGGTGAGCCTGCTCGACCGGGGCTTCGTCGTCGCCATCGCCCACGTACGGGGCGGCCAGGAACTGGGCCGCGGGTGGTACGAAGACGGGCGGCAGCTGCGGAAGAAGAACACCTTCACCGACTTCATCGACGTCACCCGCCACCTGGTCCGGGAGGGATATGGCGCGAAGGACAAGGTGTTCGCCGAGGGCGGCAGCGCCGGTGGCCTGCTGATGGGTGCCGTGGCCAACATGGCGCCGGGCGACTACCGGGGAATCATCGCCCACGTGCCCTTCGTGGACGTCGTCACCACCATGCTCGACGAGTCGATCCCGCTCACCACCAACGAATTCGACGAGTGGGGCAATCCAAAGGAGAAGGCCTTCTACGACTACATGCTCTCCTATTCGCCCTACGACAACGTGGCGGCCCGGGACTACCCGGCCATGCTGGTCATGACCGGCCTGTGGGACTCCCAGGTGCAGTACTACGAGCCCGCCAAATGGGTGGCGCGGCTCCGGGCCCGGAAGACCGACAGCAATCCGCTGGTCTTCAGCGTCGACATGAGCGCGGGGCATAGCGGCCAGGCCGGGCGCTACCAGAAGTACCGGGACACGGCGCTGGAATACGCCTTCATCCTCGACCAGCTGGAGGCGCGTCGCTGACGGAGAGCGCTAGAAGGTCTTCTTGGCCTCGAGGAGCACCTGCATCGAACTGATGTCGCTGCTGGCCCCGATGGGGAATGCGAGGTCGATGTGGAGCACGTTCCCGAGCCCCGAGCGCGCATTGCCGAGGCGCAGGCCGAAACCCACGTCGCTCAGCCAGCCCAGGGGTTCGCTGGCCAGCGGCGCCTCGCCCCAGGTGCGGCCCACGTCGGCGAACACGGCGGCGCCCACGCGGGCCAGGCGGAACGGGAACCAGTCGGTGAAGTAGCGCTCCTCGACGGAGAACAGGGCGCGGGCATTGCCGCCCTGGTAGCGCAGCGGATAGCCCCGCAGGCCGGTATCGCCGCCCAGCAGGAGCTGGTGGTCCAGGTCCAGGTCGAAGCCCCGCTGGGCCTCGGCGGCCGCGGTGAAGACGTTCTTGTCGTTGAAGCGGAGGTAGTAGCGCGCCTCGGTGGACAGCAGCGAATCCGCCAGGCTGCCCGACTCCAGCCGTCCGTTCCAGAAGCTTTCCAGGAACACGAGGCCGCGTTTGCCCACGTAGTTTCCCATGCGGCCGCTGGCCGCGAAGATCCCCGCGGAGCGGTCGCCGCCCAGGGCGTCCGCCGTCCAGCCCATCTCCAGCCGGAGTGACTTGCCGAGGTAAACGTCCTCGGTGCGGCCAATCTGGTCCTGGTTGTGCGTCGTCTCGAAGTGGTCCTCGATGAACTCCACGCCGACCCATGGATAGGACAGCGTCCGGTCCTCC
>CAZTGY010000168.1:3605-6394 GCA_964613445.1 uncultured Chromatiaceae bacterium
CGTGGTGGGCAGGTCATCGTAGCTCTCGGCGAAGAGGCTGCGGTCGTAGCGGTAACCGGCCAGCCAGCGGGTCGTCCAGCCGTCGACCACGCCACGGGACCAGCCGCCCTCGACGCCAAACTGGTCGTTCTCCTGGTAGAACTCGTTGACCTTTTCACCCAGGTCATAGAGCGGCGTGATCTGGTCATTGGCCAGCCCGTGCACGCCGGCACTCCAGCGCGTGTCGAGCGAGAAGAACGGACGGCCGACGCCCAGGCTCGTGGTGCTGCCATCGCTGCTGTCCGTGTAGCCGGCGTCCAGGGTCCACCAGGAACCGAAGAGGTTCTGGTCCCGGAAGTCGAAGGACAGCCCGGACCGGTCGACGGTGCTGGTGTACCCGACGGCGACATACTGCCCGCGGCCCAGGAAATTCTCGTCCACGATACGGGCGCGGGTCTTGTTCTCGCCGCCGCTGCGGCCGACGCCAATCCCCGGGCTCAGGCTCCAGA
Source organism: uncultured Chromatiaceae bacterium (assembly GCA_964613445.1). Lineage (GTDB taxonomy): Bacteria > Pseudomonadota > Gammaproteobacteria > Steroidobacterales > SHZI01. The sequence continues at coordinate 4,094 of CAZTGY010000168.1, forward strand.
CGTCCCGGACCCGCACGCGGAGGTCAACGGTGTTGGTCTCCGGGTCGTAGGCCGTTGGCTCGACGACGGCGTCGTAGAGATACCGCTTGTCGCGGAGGATGCGGGCGGTCTCCTCGGCCCGATGCACCGAGTAGGGCTCGCCCGGCTGCAGTAGCACCTGGGACAGGACGGTGGCATCCCGGGTATCCAGGTGCAGCTTGTTGGCCAGCCGGTACAGGACCCGGTTTTCGCGCGGGTCGCTTTCGTCGAAGATGTCATCGACGGCGACCTCCACCCGGCCCACGACGGCCCCCCGGCGCTCGAGCTCGTCGACCGGGGGGATGTCCGCCACGCGCCCGGACTGGCGGGCGATTGCCGCGGGGTCCTGGTCGCCCTGCAGCAGGGCGGCGGAACCGGTATCCGGACGACCGGGCATGTCGGCGCCCAGAGCCCCGCCCGCCGCCAGAAGGCCGATCCCCAGGCCCAGAAAGCGCATTCGCAACATTCCCCGATGCCCGCCGGTGTGGCAGGTCCTGTGCTTGGGACGCCGGCCGGCCGGGGAATCAATCGCGCCAATGGGGCGGCGCTTCGCGATTCACGCGTATAGTGGAGCTCCGCAGCACCCGCCGGAGCGCCCGTGGCCAAGCCAAATTACAACCAGCAGAAGAAGCAGAAGGAACTCGCCCGCCAGGCCCGCCAGATCGAGAAGCAGAAGAAGCGCCAGGCCCGGAGCGTTGAGGCCGCCACGGCCGAAGCGCCGGCCATGCCGACCCCCGGAGCTAACTCCGGTGCACGATAAATCCTGGAGTCCGGCCCGTCGCACGCTGCCGCCCATCGCAGGTGAAGCGCCGGACGAGTACCGCACCCGGATCCTGCAGCAGCAGGCCGACACGGCCGAGCGGCGGCGCCAGGACCTGAAGGACCAGGCCTCGACGCTGAAAACGCCCGCCGCCCGGATCATGGTCTGGGAACGCCTGCACCAGACGCGCCTGCCGAGGGACCCGGCCCACGGGCTGGTGGCGGTCATCGCCGCCAACACGGGCCTGACCGCCGACGAGGTGCGTAGCGAGCAGCGGGACCGCTTCCGGACCGTCCCGTAGGAGCGGCTTTAGCCGCGAAACACTCTCGCCATCGCGGCTAAAGCCGCTCCTACGCTGCGGATCGGGGCCGCGGGAAGGCCGCCAGCCGGTGCCGGCCGGTGGCCGTCAGCGGATCGTCCGGAGCGTGCCCCTCCCACAGCTGCGCCCGGCGGGCGGCAAAGGGCGACGCCGCGAGCTCTTCGAGCGGCGCCGACGCCGCAAACAGGTAGCCCTGCCCCGCCACGCAACCGAGCTCCAGCAGCGCAGCCACCTGGTCCTCCTGCTCGATGCCCTCGGCCACCGTTTCCAGGCCCAGCGTGTCGCCCAGCATCACGACGGCGCGGGCCAGTTCGGGCCCGTCGCCAGTCTCCGTGAGGCGGCTGACGAAGGAGCGATCGATCTTCAGGATGTCGATGGGGAAGCGGTGCAGGTACGACAGTGACGAGTAGCCCGTGCCGAAGTCGTCGATCGCCAGGCGCACGCCCAGGGCCTTGAGGTCCTGCAGGCGGGCCAGGTTGGCCTCCGTGTTCTGCATCACGGTGCTTTCCGTCAGCTCGATCACCAGATTGCCGGGCTCCAGGCCTGATGCCTTCAGGGCCCGGGCCACGTCGGCCACCAGGTCCGCGTGCTGGAGGTGCTTGCCGGAGATGTTGACCGCCACGCGCAATCCCTGGCCGCCGGCGATGGACTCGCGCCACTCCCGCACCCGGCAGCAGGCCTCGACGAGCACCCAGCGGCCCAGGTCGATGACCTGGCCCGATTCCTCCGCGACGGGGATGAACCGGCCCGGCGGGATCATCCCGTGCTCGGGATGATTCCACCGGACGAGCGCCTCCACGCCGAGAAGCCCGCGCGTGTGCAGGTCGATCACCGGCTGGAACTCCAGGATGAACTCCTCCCGCTCCAGCGCCTGGCGGATCTCTTCCTCGATGCGCAGGCGCTCCCGCAGGACTTCCTGCATGTGGGCCTGGAATACGACGTGGCGACCCTTGCCACCGGCCTTCGCGTTGTACATGGCGATGTCGGCGTTGCGCAGGAGTTCCTCCGTGGTGTCGTCGGGGCGCGAGAACGACACGCCGATGCTCGCCGCAACCCGCGCGTCGGTCCCGTCCAGGAGCAACGGCTCCGCAAAGGACTCGGTAATCGTGACTGCCACCCGCTCCACGTCCGCCCGGTCAGTGATCCCTTCCAGCAGGATCGCGAACTCGTCACCGCCCAGCCTGGCAACCGTGTCGGCGGAGCG
>CAZTGY010000169.1:0-6393 GCA_964613445.1 uncultured Chromatiaceae bacterium
TAGTCCTTCTCGCCGTTCGACCGGGCGTCGAAGTCCTGGTAGAAGCTCGGGACGGTGATCACGCCGATGTTCACCGTCTCGCCATTGCGCTCGACGGGGATGACGCTCTTCCGGGCCGCCTGGTCCTCCAGCTTGATCTTGTCGCGGGTCAGCTCGAGGGTGGTCTCCGGCGCCCCCGGGGCGGCGTCGCCCGCCAGGATCTGCAGCTTCACCTTGCTGCCGCTCGGCCCGCGGATCAGCTGGACCACGTCGTCGAGCTGCCAGCCCACCACGTCCACCAGTTCGCCGTTGTCGCCCTGGCCCACGGCCGTGATGCGGTCGTTGGCCTTCAGCCGGCCATCGATGGCCGCCGGGCCGCCCGGGATCACGTTCATCACCTGCACGAAGTCCTCGTCCAGCTGCAGGGACGCACCGATGCCCTGGTAGGACAGGCTCATCTGGATGCGGTACTCCTCGGACTGGCGCGGCGAGAGGTAGTTGGAGTGAGGATCGAGCGTGCGCGCGAAGGAGTTCATGAAGGACTCGAACACGTCGTCGCTGTCGAGTTCGTTGACCCGGTCGAGGACCCGCTGGTAGCGCTTGCGGAGGATGTCGGCGGTTTCCTTCCAGGTCTTGTCGGCCAGCATCAGGCTCAGGGCGTCGTTCTTCACGCGCCGGCGCCAGATGTCCTGCATCTCCGCGGGCGTCGCGGCCCACGGCAGCTTCTCCCGGGCGAAGACGTAATCCTCGTCCACCGTGAAGTCCGGCTCCTGGTCGAGCAGGCTCATGGCATAGCCGATGTTCTGCTGGGCCCGGAGGCGGTACAGCCGGAAGATGTCGAAGACGGGCTCCATGTCGCCCCGGCGCAGCGAGTCGTCGAGGGTGGTCTTGTCGCGCGCGAAGTAGGCGAGGTCGGACTGCAGGAAGTAGTGCCGGTTGCTGTCCAGCGTCTCCAGGTAGGTCTTGAGCGTGGCATCGGACAGGGCGTCATCCACCGTCAGGCGCGAGTAGTGGGCCCGCTCGACGAAGCGCGTGACGAGCCGCGCCACCTGGCGCTCCCGGGAGGTCGTCTCGAGCACCGCCGGCGTCACCGGCCCGGCCTGCTTCGCCAGCACCGGGACCGTGGGCCCCAGGCTCACGGTGACCAGGGCGAGCAGGATCGCCAGGTTGATGGACTTCCAGACGGCGTTGCGGGCGATGTTCATTCCGGGTGACTTTGCGGGTGAGCGGCGTTGCGGGCGACTTGTCGGCCTAGGCTAGACTTGGGTCCGGCATCAGGCAAGCGCAAGGTCCGGAGTTTCATGCAGCCTTTGACAGTCGTTCTCGGCATTGTGCTGGGCAGCGTCTTTTCGATTGCCTTCGGGCTCGCCATCGTCTGGCTGATCTTCGGCCTGCGGCAGGGGGAGGATTCGCGCTTCGCCCTGGAACTGCCCGAACTGGCCCGGGCCACCGTGCTGTTCTCCGGCATCACGGTGGTGTCCGCGTTGGCCTTCGTGGGCTCGCTCCGGTCGGCGGCCTGGCGCCTCTGGCCTCTGCTCGCGCTCGTGGCTGGCCTCGCTGGAATCGGTTTTTATTATTGGCCGGCCTGAGTGCTGCAGGGCGCCGGTCCGGGTCGTTGGCCCGACTATACGAGGGCCCGCCGGCGGCGGGCCGGCAAGCTGACATAAACGTGAAAATGAGATCTCAATTCACTGAAAATGTTAAGAAATCTATGACTCGTCCGGACCCGGTCGCCGCCACCCGACGCGGATGATGAGGTACCAGACGCCGGCGATCAGGGCCGGTGCGAGGAACAGCCACCAGGCCAGGACTTCGCCCCGGCCGGCGGCCCCGTAGACGCTGTCCAGGTAGTCGCTGAGCCCCAGCTTCCCCTCGTAGGCCCCGATCACGCGCTTGCCCGCCATGTAGCTGGCGATGGGCAGGACGAGCCCGCCCGTGAAGGCGAGTCCCAGCAGGGCGAAGAGGGACAGCAGGCGGGCTTTCACCCCGCTAGTGTCACACCACCGGGGCGCCCGGGAAAGCGGGCCCGGCCGGGGACCGGATCCGGCGCTGGCGGCGCAGCCGCCCGAGCCGGTAGCGCCGCCGCAGCAGGAGGCACCAGGCGCCGGCGTGCACTCCCGTCAGGGCCAGCAGCAGCACGTAAGGCGCCAGCCAGCCGGGATCGGGCAGGAACAGGCCGGACAGCAGGGCGGCGGCGCCCAGGCCGCAGTAGATCCAGGGCAGGGCTTCGGAGAGGACCGTCGGCAGCCAGACGCGCCGGAAGAGGCGGCGTCCGGCCGGGCCGGCGGCAGCGGACGCGCGCATGGGATTCCCCGGCAAAGCGCTGACTTTCCGCCAGGCCTCGCCCCGTGTCTGTGAAGGCCTGCTCAGTCCAGGCCGGGCACCGCGGCGGGGGCCAGCGCGCGGGGCTGCTGCCCCGTGACCTTGCCGGCGGCGGTGCGGAGCGCCGCGAGGCTGACCGGTTCGTCCCGCTGCAGGAAGTCCCGCACCAGGGTGGCCAGCGTCTGTCTGCCGCCGGAGGCCTTGCGCAGTTCCGCATCCAGGTCGTGGAAGACCGCGACGGCCCGGGCCGTGACCGGGCCCGACGACGCCGTCGTGCGCAGGCTCTGCGCCTCTTCGCCCCAGCGGCGGAAGTTGCCGATGGTGGCTTCGTAGCGGAGCGCGGATATGGTGCCGGAATCCTTCAGCGCCCGGAGCGAGAGGTATTCGGCGAGTCCCTCGTCGATCCAGTCCTCGTCCCGGGGCGTGTCCAGGCCGGCCAGCAGGACGTGCACCATCTCGTGGACCACGGTGCTCGTGCCGTTCTCGCTGATCAGCGGCCGGTCGGCGTGGACGAAGAGCGAGTTGGGCGCCGACAGGGCGCCCAGCCACATGGGCTCGGCGGCGGAGACGATGCTGATGTACCGGGAACCGGGTGGCCGCTCCCCGGTGCCGGTGAGCGGGGTCACGAGTTGCGGCAGCGTCCAGCGGAGCACGGCCAGCATCGCGATCCGCTCCATGCGCAGCCCGCGCGGCGCCGTCACGGTCATCTCGATGCCGCTGATGACGTCCCGCCGGGTGCCGAGGTCGCCCGCGGTGATCCAGCCGATGGGCCGGGCCAGCCGCTTGCCCGGGTTCCGGATCGGCAGGCGGCCGCGCGCGTCCGGCAGGTAGGGCGTGATCAGCGCCCAGCCCGCGGGCCGCCCGATGGCGAGCTCGCCGGCCAGCGTGCTGCCCCTGGCCCGCCGCCAGGAACGGACCGGAAAGGCGTCCTCGCCCCGGAAGATGGCGAAGCGCTCGCCGACGAACGCGTCGTTGCCCGTGGCATTGCGGCCCGGCCGGCGGTGGCTGAGGGGCACCCGGTAGCGGAGCGTGCCGCCGCCGGCGGGCGGCAGCCAGCGCACCCGGTCCTTCCCGACGACGATCTTCCCGTCGCCGGTCAGCTTCTCGAGGCGGGTGCCGTCCAGCACGAGCTCGCGCAGCACGCCATCGCCCTGCCGGACGACGATCCGCGCCGGCGTCAGGGACGTGCCCGCGGCCAGGTCGAGCTCGAAGCGGACGGCCACGTCCGCCGCGGCGGCCGCTCCGCCAGCGAGAAGGCCGGCGGCGAGCAGCGGGCCGGCAATCCTCAGGACGGCCCCTCCTGGGTGATGAACTGGCGCAGCTCGCGCACCAGGCCGTTGCAGGCCGCCGTCTGCGTGCGGGCGATGAAGGGCAGGGGCAGGATCACCGCGGGCACCATGGACGTGCCGTGGACGTCGGTGCTCACCCCGCCGGAATGCTCGCCTTTCTTGAGATCCCACACCGTGGCCTCGTAGGAGCCGTCGTTCTCCCACCAGACCAGGCCGAAGCAGCCGCCACCCACCGTGCTGGCCGCGCAGCTCATGCCGCCGCCGCCGCCGGTGCGCTCCGTGCTGCCCTTGACCCAGACCAGGTAGCGGACGCCGTGCGCCATGATCCGCTCGGACACGCCGGGCCTGGCCAGCAGTTCCGGCAGGGCCGCGATGTCCTGGGGCATGGTCCGGGGCTCGAACCAGGGGAAGAGCTCGTCGCGGAATTTCTCGCCCGGGTAGACGTTGAGCGCATCGCGCCCGTCGTCGAGCTCGTCGTTGACGCAGTCGAGGAAGCCCGACTCGGTCTTGTTGCCCTGGTGATAGCTCGTGGCGAGGATGACCACGGACTCGCCGCTCTCGATGCCCGTGGCGGCGTTCTTGGTTTCCTCGACGCGGGACGTCACGCAGCCCGACGTGGCGAGCAGGGCGAGCAGCAGGGCCGGGACGAGCGCGCGCCCTTCAGGGAGCCGGTGCATCGCGATTCTCTGCATCACTCTTCTCCATCGGCATCACACCGCGGGCCCGCGCCTCGTTGGCGAAATTGACGGTGAGCATCGCGGCGGCGTCCCGCAGCGCCAGGATCGTGGCCTGCTCCATGGAGCGCGCCGGCCGCAGCAGGGTCGCGTCGCTCTCGCCGTAGGCACTGATATTCCACGCGGTGAGCTCGGTCCCGTCCGGCAGGAATACCTTCACAGTGTAGCGTATCCACACCGAGTACTGGTCCGTCGCGGACTGGCTCGGCAGCGAGAATTCGAAGGCGGCCACCGAGGGCTCGACGATGGCGTTGAAGCGGGCGGCCTCGGCCCCGGCGGGGCGGGAGGACACGCGCGTTGCGCTGCGGAATAGCCGCCGCGACACGCTCTCGAAGAGGGCCACGTTGGCCTTGCCCAGCTCGATGTCCCACTCCGCTTCGCCGGGCACGTCTTCCCGGTACCGGTAGTTGGCGAACTCATCGGTGAAATGCAGCGCGATATCGAGGGGCAGGGGCTCGACGACCGGCTCGGGGAAGGTGGTGGGGACGATCAGCGCCTGTTCGCACCCGGCCAGCAGGAGCGGCAGCAGAAGCGTCACGCTCCGGATAAGATGCGGCGACATCATCCGAATCTAGCATGACCCCGGGGAAGGAGTTCCCAGTGCCACTTCCCGAATCCTTCCTCGCGGAATGCCGCCGGTTCCTGCCGCCCGGCACGGCCGCCGACGGCCTGGCCACCCGGCGGCTGGGCCGCACGCCGGAGCTGTGCGAGCGCCTCAACGGTTACATCCTGGCGCGCCAGAAGACGGGCGTGTTCTCCGCGCCCGAGGACTTCCGGGACAGCGGGCTGCCCCGGGCGGGGGAGTTCGCGGTGCTGGTGAACTTCGCCGACGAGCCGCGCTGCCTGATCCGCTACGACGAGTGCACGGTGCTGCCCCTCGGCGCGGTCGGTCCCGGGCACGTCGCGGTGGAGACGGCCGCGCTGCGGGATGTCGCGGCGTGGCGCAAGTTCCACCGGGGGTACTGGGAGCCGGTCTTCGCCGCGCGGGGCCAGGTCCTCACGGACGACGAGCCCATCGTCTTCCAGCGCTTCACCGTGCTCTACCCGCCGCCGCCCTGAGCTACGCCTGGTGAGTCACGCCTGGCGAGGACCGGCCAGGTCCAGGTGGTCCTCGAACCGGTCGCGTCGCTCGGCGAAGCCCAGCGGGTCCGGGTGGATGATGATCTCGCAGCCCGGGTAGGCCGCGTCGATCCACGCCTCGACCTCGTCGAGGATGCGGTGCGTGTCCACGAGGGACGTGCCCGCGTCCAGCTCCAGGTGGAACTGCACGATGTAGCCGGACCCACCGTGCCGGGTGCGGAGGTCGTGGAAGCCCAGCACCTTCGGGTGGCGCGCGGCAAGTTCCCGGATCCTCTGCCGGTCGTTCTCGGGAATCTCCCGGTCCAGGAGGATGTCGAGGGATTTCGCGGCGATGCCGAGGGCGCCCCACGCGAGGTACACGGCCACCGCCATGCCCACCGCGGGATCCACCCAGGCCAGCCCGGTGAAACCCGCGACGGCGACGGCGGCCACGACGCTCAGGTTCACGAACAGGTCCGTCCGGTAGTGCAAGGCGTCGGCGGCGATGGCCATGGACCCGGTTTCCCGGGTCACGTAACGCTGCCAGGCCAGCAGCACCAGCGTGACGAGCGTCGACGCCACGATGACGGCCATGCCGGCCACGGGCCGCTCGAGCGGGGCGGGGGACACCAGGCGCTGCACCGCCTGGACGCCGACGAAGAGGCCGGACCCGGTGATGATCACCGACTGCAGCAGCGCCGCGAGACCCTCGGACTTGCCATGCCCGAAGCGGTGCTCCACGTCCGCCGGGGAGAGCGAGAAGCGCACGGCCCAGAACGTGAGCAGTGACGCGAGGATGTCCAGGAAGGAGTCGGCGAGGGAGCTCAGCACCGACACCGAGTCCGTGGCGCGCCAGGCCCAGGTCTTGGCGATGACCAGGGCGACGGCGACGCCCACCGACGCCCAGGTGGCGGAGCGCATCAGGCGGGCGCGCCGGCTGTCGCGCGGGATGCTGGACGGGCTGTTCATGGGGGAAGTTTAACCTGCGCCGCGCCGGTGGCCGCGGTTGT
>CAZTGY010000170.1:0-5175 GCA_964613445.1 uncultured Chromatiaceae bacterium
CCCCAGTTGGAGCGCCTGGAGGCGCGACCGGTTATTCCCTGGCAGGCGCGCTTCAGCGCCAGAGGGGAATAACCGGTCGCGCCTGAAGGCGCTCCTACCGCGACTCAGTCGACAATGAGGCGGTAGCCGGCGCCAGGGACAGTGAGGAGGATCTCCGGATTCGTGGGGTCCCGTTCGACCTTCTGCCGGACCCGGTGCACGAGCTGCTTCAGAAGCTGGCGGTCGCCAGCGCCGCGGTGGCCCCAGACCTGGACCAGCAACCGGTCCGAGTTCACCGCATGGCCGGTATTCGCCAGCAGCAGCTGCAACAACCGCAGCTCGAGCTTCGTGAGGCGGATGGCGGGGCGGGTACCGATCTGCAGCGTGTGCTCTTCCACGTCGAGCCTGAGCCGGCCGGCACTCACGGGCGAGCTGGCCTCCATGCCCGCCCGGCGCAGCAGTGCCTTCACCCGGGCCAGCAGGGTGCGCGGGCTGAAGGGCTTGTTGAGGTAGTCATCGGCGCCGAGTTCCAGGGCGCGGACGAGGTCCTCCTCGGCGCCCCGGACCGTGAGCATCATCACTGGCACGCGCGACTTGCGGCGCACTTCCTCGCAGACCTGGAATCCGCTCAGCCCGGGCATGTTGATGTCGAGGATGAGCAGGTCGGGCGTCTCGGCGGCAAAGATCCGCAGGGCAGACTCGCCGTCCGTAGCCTTGAGTGGCAGGAAGCCTGACTGGGCCAGGGTGAAGGCCACGAGATCGAGGAGGTCCCGGTCGTCGTCAGCGACGAGAATCTTCATTCCGCCCTGACCACCGGCAGCACCACGCTGAAGCGCGTGCGCCCCTCCGTGGTGCGGCCGGCACTGACCTGGCCACCGTGGCGCTCCACGATGGACTTCACGATCCAGAGGCCAAGGCCGAGGCCAGTGGGCTCGGGTTCCTCATCCTTGCCCCGGTAGAAGCGCTCGAAGATGGAGCCGTCGGCCAGGTCCGGCACGCCGGCGCCATCGTCCTCGACCCACGCCTCGACCTTGTCGGCCTGCACCCGCGCACCGACCCGGATGACCGAGCCCTCCGGCGCGAACTTGCTGGCATTGGAGAGCAGGTTGACGAAGACCTGCGTGAGCCGCGGGCCGTCACCGTCGATCGCGGGCAGGGGCTCCGGGATGTCGACCTGGAGGGCCTGGCGGCGCTGGACCAGCAGCGACTCTATCAGCCCGCGGGCCTGGCCCACCACATCGACGAGGGCCACCGACTGGCGGCGGAGCCCCAGTTGGCCGGACTCGATGCGCACGCTCTCCAGAAGATTGTCGATGAGGCGCGTCAGGCGGACCGTGCCCCGCTCCAGGGAGAGGACGAGATCCCGGCGTTCCCGGGGCTCGAGGTTGTCCAGTCCGTCACGCAGCAGCTCGATGGATGCGAGCTGGGCGGCCAGTGGCGTGCGGAACTCGTGCGAGATGTTTGCCAGGATGGAATCCCGGGCCCGGCGGATGCCCTCGAGTTCGGTCTCGTCGCGGATGACCTGCAACTTCAGGCCTTCGACCATCGACGAGCTCGTGATCACGGTGGTGCGAGACTGGCCGGAGCCCGGATCGAGGCGCTCGATCACGCTCGAGGAGCCTCCGGTGCGCGCCTTCAGGATCGGGCAGTCAGTCTCACAGGGGCGGATCCCGCCTTCGCCGCGCGGCTTCAGCACGTCGCCGCAGAAGCTGCCGACTGCAGCCGTCGCGGAAACACCAAGCAGTTCAGCTGCCCGCGGGTTCAGGTACCGGATCCGGCGGTCCCGGTCGACGGCGTAAACGCCCTCGACGATGCCATCCAGGACGGCCTGGGCCTCGGCCTCGCGGCTCCGGAGGGCGCCAGTCAGCTCCATCAGGCTGCGCCGCATGTCCTCCATCGTGCGGGCGAGCGCGCCGACCTCCGCCGCCCCGCGTGCCGGGATCGAGGTCGAAAAGTCGCCCTGGCCAAGGCGGCTCGAGGCGAGCGTCAGCTCCCGGACGGGGTTTGCGACCCATCGGCCGAGGGCGATGCCCGCGAGGCCCGCAAGTATGCCGAGCAGCACCGCGACGAGGGCAAGCTGGCGAATGAGTGCGTCGACGGACGACTCCACCGCCGCGACGGGCAGCCGCGCCTCGATCAGCCCGATGGGCTCGCCGGTCGAGGCGAACAGCGGGAAGCTCGAGGCGTACATGTCGGGCTCATCGAGCCGGTCGGCGGTGAGGCGGCCATTGCCGAGGGCAACCGTGTGCAGGGGAGTGAAGTTGTCAGCTTCCTCGTCCGCAAACGTGTTGTAGTTGAGCAGGCGCACGGCCATGCCGGCGCGCTTCGACAGCCGGGCAGCGGTCGCCGCATCCAGTGCCCGAATCAGGATCAGCCTGGCCGCAGGTGCCTCGGAGGATCCCGCCGGGACTGTCGCCGCAGCCCCGACCAGCGGATCGCCACTGGCGGTCGGGGCCACGAGCAGGCGCTCGCCCTGTTCGGCGCTGGCGTCGAGGATGTCGTCCCAGGGAAGCGCGCGGCCGGCCAGGATCGGGGGGCTGCCCGGTGCCGTCAGTGCGCAGCCGGTGATCTCGCCGGTCGCGCAGATCCGCTTGAGGTAGGTCTCAAGTGACCGGACCCGCTGCTCGCGCCACAGCCGCTGCAGGGTGGGGCGCTCCGCCATGGCGCGGGTGGCCAGGAGCGTCTCATCGGCGATCTCGCGGATGTCCTCCCGGACCGACGACCCGGCCACCTGCACGCGGGCCATGCCCTGGTCGTCGGCCAGCTCGCCCAGCAGGTCGACGGCCACCCAGCTGATGCCCCCGATGACGAGGATGACCAGCAGCACGTTGATGCCTGCCAGCAGCGCACCCAGGCTCATCCTGCCGGGGTCCAGCCGGCCGGGCCCCGGCGTAATGCTCAACATTTCCCGCCAATTCGGCATGGTTTCAGTGTCCGGTAGCCCTGCTGGCCTGCCACTCGATCACGCTCTTGACGACGAGCGTGACAACAGCGAGGAGCGTCAGCAGGGAGGCCACTGCGAACGCGCCCACGAACGCATACTCGTTGTAGAGAATCTCGATATGCAAGGGCATGGTCGTCGTCAGGCCCCGGATGTGCCCGGAGACGACGGATACGGCCCCGAACTCCCCCATTGCCCGCGCGTTGCAGAGGATCACGCCGTAGATCAGGCCCCAGCGGATCTTGGGCAGGGTGATGCGCACGAAGGTCATCAGGCCGCTGGCTCCCAGCGTGATGGCTGCTTCCTCCTCGTCATTGCCCAGCTGCTCCATGAGCGGGATCAGTTCGCGCGCCACATAGGGGAAGGTCACGAAGAGCGTCGCAAGGACGATGCCGGGCAGCGCGAAGATCACGTCGATATTGTGCTCCTGCAGCCAGATTCCGAACCATCCCTGGGCCCCGAACAGCAGCACATAGACCAGGCCGGAGATGATGGGCGACACCGCGAACGGCAGGTCAATCAGCGTGATCAGGAAGGCCTTGCCGGGAAATTCGAACTTGGCGATGGCCCAGGCTGCGCAGATGCCGAAAATGGTGTTCAGCGGCACCACGATCGCTGCGGTAAGGAGCGTCAGCCTTATGGCCGCGCCCGTGTCCGGGTCCCTGAAGCTCTCCAGGTAGGCGGTGATGCCCTGGCCGAGGGCGGTGGCAAACACGGCTGCCAGTGGCGCGAGCAGCACTGCCGCAAGGAACCCGAGGGAGAGGGCGATGAACACCCAGCGGACCAGGGCGGCGCGCAGGGTCCCACGCCCCGGGCGGCGGGCGATTTCGGCCGAGGTGGTTGCTGCCATGCCGGCCATCAACGACGCGCGGCCACCATGCGGCGCCTGCCCCAGGCCTGCACGAGGTTGATCGACAGCAGCATGACGAACGACATGGCGAGCATCACGAAGCCGAGCGCTGCCGCGCCGTTGTAGTCGAACTCTTCCAGCTTGATGACGATCAGTAGCGGTGTGATCTCGGTCTTCATCGGCAGGTTGCCGGCGATGAAGATCACCGAACCGTACTCGCCGACTGCCCGGGCGAAGGCCAGCGTGAAGCCGGACGCAAGCGCCGGCAGCACCGTGGGGAAGATGATCCGGCGGAAGATGTACAGCGGCGATGCACCGAGGGTCTCCGCCGCATCCTCCAGGTCCCGCTGGACCTCCAGGAGCGACGGCTGGACGGACCGGACGACGAACGGCAGGCCGATCAGGGTCAGGGCGACGGTGACGCCGAGCCAGGTGTAGGCCACCTTGATGCCCCAGGGCTCGAGGTACTGGCCGATCCAGCCGTTCTGGGCGAAGACTGCCGTCAGTGCGATGCCCGAAACGGCCGTGGGCAGGGCAAAGGGCATGTCGATCATCGCGTCGAGCACCTTCCTGCCGGGGAACTCGTAGCGCACGAGAGTCCATGCCACGATGAAGCCGAACACGGTGTTGATGAGGGCGGCGACCAGCGATGCCCCGAACGACAGCCGGTACGAGGCAAGCGCGCGGGGGCTGAGGACGACGGCCACGAAGTCCGTCCAGCTCATGCTGGCGGCCTTGAGAACGAGGGCTGCGAGCGGCAGCAGGACGATGGCGCTGAGGAAGAACGTGGCAAAACCCAGGGTCAGGCCAAAGCCGGGTAACACGCTGGGTTGGCGAAAGCTGCTCACTGGATGCCGTGACTGGGGGTGTCGTGACTGGATGTATCAGGCCAGCAGCACGGGCCAGCCCGGCGACTGGGTGAGCAGCGCCTCGAAGTTCTCAGGAAGCGATCCCGCCTCGGGCAGCCCGAGCACCAGCATCTGTCCCGGCTGGCTCCCGAGTTCCCGCAGCAGTTCCTGGATGCGATCGCCGAGTCGCAGCTCGGTGCGGACGTCCAGGCCATGGCCGGCCTGGGCTTCGGAGCGGACGTCGAGCAGTTGCCGGACGCCGGCCGTCCGGGTGCGCTCCGGGCTCCCGCTGGGCAGGATGCCGAGAAAGACCGCCTCGGCGGGGACATGGCGCAGCAGGCTGGCGGTCATCGCCAGCGTGGCGCGCCGCGCCACCTGGCCTGCGAAGTGCACCACGACCCGGCCCGGCGGCTCGGCATCCGGAGGCAGGCACAGCACCGGCGTCACCCCGCGCCCGAGCAGCCGGCGGACCTTTGCCGGGCAGTCCGGGCCCGCAGCCACGACGGCGACGCCGGCCGGAGCGGGGCCTGGCGACGGCAATCCGGAGGCCAGTTCGG
>CAZTGY010000170.1:5185-6351 GCA_964613445.1 uncultured Chromatiaceae bacterium
AGGCGGGTCTGCATGCGCGCCGCGAGGTCGGCGAGCCAGTGGTTGGACAGCAGCCGGTCTGCCGCCTCCCGGGATTCGGCGCACACGGTGAAGCTGGAGAGCGGCGTGGGCAGCACGTGAATGCGCCGGGTGCCCACGGCCACCAGCTGGCCGGATGCCAGCGGGAATGCCCGCTGCTCCGGCTGGGTGCGCGTGACATCGATCCAGACCGGGGACACGGCACTGCCGGAGGCGCTGGCATGCCGCTCGGCCCCTTCAGTGCCCATCCGGATGCGCAGCCGTTCGAGCGCGCCCGTGAACTGCATTTCCTCGACGTGGCCGTAGCCGAGGAAGCTCGTCGTCAGCGCATCCCTGTCGGGAGCGAGTTCCGCCTCTTCTGGCCTGAGCATGGCCACCACTTCCTGCTCGCGGCGGGGCTGTCCGGCGGATCGTGCGTTCCCGTCAAAGCCGGACTCAGGACCAAGCCTTGCCTCCCGCCGGAGGATCAGGTTCGCCGCACCCAGGAACGTGGCCACAAACCGGGTTGCCGGCCGGCTGTAGAGCTCGGTCGGCCGGCCGGCTTCGAGGAGTCGGCCGAGGTTCATCACGCCAAGGCGGTCGCCCAGGGCGAAGGCCTCTTCCTGGTCATGAGTCACGAGAATGGTGGTGATCCCCAGCTCGCGCTGGACCGAGCGGATGGTTCGCCGCAAGTCCTCGCGGATCTTCGCGTCAAGGGCGCCGAAGGGCTCGTCGAGCAGCAGTACCTTGGGCTTGTGCGCCAGGGCCCGGGCCACGGCCACGCGCTGCTGCTGGCCGCCGGAAAGTTGCGTCGGCAGGCGGTCATCCATGTCGGCGAGCCCGATGAGCTCGAGCAGTTCCTTTCGGCGCCGCACCCGCTCCGCTGCCTTCTCCCGCCGTACCCGCAGGGCGAACTCGATGTTCTCGCCAACGGTCATGTGCCGGAAGAGGGCGTAGTTCTGGAACACGAACCCCACTTCCCGTTCGCGGGCGGAGACCTGGGTGACATCCCGGCCGAACAGCGTAATGCGCCCATGATCGACCTCGGTCAGGCCGGCGATGGTGCGCAGGAGGGTGCTCTTGCCACTGCCGCTGGGCCCCAGGAGGACGAAGAACTCGCCCTCTGCCACGGCCAGCGACACGTCATTGACGACCGGGTTGCCCTGGTA
>CAZTGY010000171.1:0-5026 GCA_964613445.1 uncultured Chromatiaceae bacterium
GGACAGCCAGGTGCTGTACAGCCCGTGGGTGCTGGGCCCGTGCGCGGTCCAGGGCGGCTGCACCCTGAAGGAGGGTGACGTCGGTGCCGTGCGCGGCTCCGCCGAGGACGTGGGCTGGGACCAGCTCCTGCTGAAGGTCTCGACGGATGCCGCGGGCAATGTCGTGAGCATCGCCGGCTTCAACGTGGACGACTACCGGGTCTTCAACAACACCCGCTGCGGCGACAACACGGCCGGCACCGGCTCGTACAGCGCCATCTGCAACTCCTGGACGAGCGGTCACTTCACGCTGACACGAGTGTCTGCCACGGCCAACGATGACGGGCCGATCGACGCGGACGAGGGCGTGCCCGTGCCCATCAGCGTCATGGCCAACGATACGGGGTTCCAGGACCCGGTCACCGTCACGGTCACGACGCCCCCCGCCAAGGGCATCGCCATTCCGTCAGGCTCGCCGGGCACCCAGGCCGGTATCGTCATCACCTACACCGCCAACGTCGGGGCAACGGGCAGCGACAGCTTCGTCTACACGGTCGTCGATGCCAACGGCATCACCACCGACTCGGCGACCGTGTCGCTCCTCATTGGCGTCGGCGCCAGGAACGACACGGCAACCACCACCCGCAACACCCCGGTCAACATCAACGTGGGGGCGAATGACCTGGGCTTCGGCCAGTCGGTCACGGTGACCATCGACGACGGGTCCTTCAGCCACGGCGGCTCCGCGACGGTCACGGCAGGGAACTCCGGCCCGGCGGCCGGCGTCGTCGTGACCTACGTGCCGGTCTCGGCGAACAATACCCCGACCTACACGGAAACCTTCCTCTACACCATCGATGATGGCGTGCTGGAGCCGTCCACCGCACAGGTCAGCGTCACCGTCAACAACAGGGTCCCGAGCGCCACGGCGTCCGCCTTCGAGGTCACGACCCAGGGTCGTGCGCCGGTGAACGCCGAGCACGTCGAACGGGGCACCTATACCGTGCCCCCGACCAATCTCGGCGACACGCCGCCGGACTTCGGCGCGGCCACGCCATTTCTGGTGGCCATCACGGCACAGGGCACCCGCGGAAACGCCACCGTGAGCTTCAGCGACACGCTGCACACCTACGTGATCACCTACAAGGTCACGGACGCCACCTTCTACGTGGGCACCGACACGTTCACCTACCAGATCACGGACGCCGACGGCGACACGGCTTCCGCACCCCTGACCGTGAACATCGCGGACAAGGTGCCGACCCCGACCGACATATTCATCGTGACCGGCCAGGGCAGGGCCTCCCCGGCGCTGGCGGTGATTCCGAACGAAGCCGTGGCGCCATTCGGCATCGACAAGCTCAGGCTGGGCAATGGCGCTCCCGAGGAGCACACGCTGGCGGTTACAGCCCAGGGTACGGTTGGCGTCTGCGAGGTCCGTCCGGCAGATGGGACCGGCAAGGTGGTCTACACGCCGAACGATGCGGCTTTCCTCGGCAACGACACCTGCACCCTCCTGATCACCGACGCGGATGGCAGCAGCGCGACCGTCCCGGTCCTGATCAGGGTCACCGAGACACGGCCGCAGGGTGGCGCCAGTTCCAGCAGCCCGTGGAGCCTGCTGCTCCTGTTCGTACCGCTGCTCCGTCGCCTTGAGCGACGCGTGAGATCTGCACGTTTCGCGCGGAATTCCGTCGCCGTCGCGGCGACCGCAGGCCTCCTGGCGAGTGGCATGCCGGCCTACGCGCAGCAAGCCGAGGCCAAGAGTGCCGCGCGCAGCAGCGCCGCCATCCAGGAAATCGTGGTCACCGCGCGCAAGCGGGAGGAGAACCTGCAGGAGGTGCCGATCGCCATCACGGCCTTCGACTCCAACGCCATCGAGGCGCTCAGCATCACCAGCCTCACCGACGTTGCCGCGCTTACCCCCGGCCTGTCGTTCTTCAACGCCTTCGGCGAGAACCTGCCAGTGCCGGTGATCCGGGGCATCGTGCCAACGGATATCTTCGGTCAGAACAACGCCGCCGTTTTCGTGGATGGCGTGTACATCTCCGGCCGCGAGGGCCTGAATTTCAGCCAGCTGGACATCGAGCGCATCGAAGTCGTCAAGGGCCCGCAGAGCGCGCTGTACGGCCGCAACGCCTTCAGCGGCGCGATCAACTACGTCACCAAGCCGCCAAGCGAAGAATTCGAGGCCAAGACCGGCGTCGAAATCGGCAACCGCGGCAAGGTGAAGGGGCAGGCGAGCGTCAGTGGCCCGATCCTTGGCGAGAACCTGCGCGGCCGCATCGGGGTGCTTTACGACGACTGGGATGGTTCGTACGACAATTCCCAGGCACCGCAGAACGATATCGGCGGCAGCCGCTTCCGGAGTTTCCAGGGCGCGCTGCTCTGGCTGCCGGCCGACGCGTGGCAGGTCAATTTCAGCTACTACCACTCCAATGACGATATCGACGAGTCAGCCAATGTCGCGCTGCCGGCCAACTGCGAGGACCGCACCAGCGACCGGACCGAAACCGTGAGGTTCCAGAATTTCTGCGGCGAGGTCCCGGACATCGAGGGCATCCCCGGCCTGAACGGGGGCGACGCGATCCCCAAGGTTGCCCAGGCCACCGGCGAGAATCGCGAGCTCAACCGGGCAAACCTGAGGATCGAGTGGGACCTGTACGAGTACGGGATGGTCTCGGCGCTGACCGGCTACTCCAAGACGGAGCAGGATTCGGTCTCGGATTTCGCCCGCAGCCTCGGCGAGAACCAGGACTTCCTGTATTGCACAGGCGCCGCCTACACGCCGGGCACGCCCAACAATTGCCCCGCCGATAGCCCCGCCAACCTGCGCTTCCAGTCCGGGGTGTACGACCGGGAGCTCGGCGGTGAAACCGAGGAATTCAGCCAGGAGCTGCGCTTCTCCAGCCCGACCGACAAGCAACTGCGCTACACGGTCGGCGGCTACGCGTACTCGACGACCTCGAAGGGCTATCCGGGCGCGATCCTGCTCACGAACCCGATCGCCGGGGTGGCGACTCCCATCCCGGGGCAGCCGGGAGTCGGCGTGGGGCTTCCGCCGTTTGGCGTCGTAGAGGGGGACCCGACCGCCCTGATGATCGGCACGGCCATCTTTTACGACAGCTTCACGCCCGACGGTGGCATCGATCCGCTCAGCCGGCAGACTTCCCAGGGTGAAACCCAGGGCTGGGCCCTGTTCTCGGGGGTCGACTTCGACTTCACCGACCAGCTGACCGGACGGGCGGAAATACGCTATTCCCAGGAATCGCAGGAAAGCACCGTTTACCGGTACAACAAGTGCTACACGACGGCGACCACCACGGGCTCGCTCGGTAATTGCATTTTCCCCGATGAGGACCTGGCGATATTCGGCGACGACCGGTACGACCTCCGGGACGGCTATACCGCGGTATTGCCGTTCTTCGGCGCCGACTGCGTCTTCGTGCCGGTCAACGAGCCTGACAGGGAGGTCCTGGGGTCGCCAGGACAGTGCAGCGGCCGCGCGACCGCCCGCTTCGACTCCGTGACGGGCCGCGTCGGACTCGACTACATGATGAGCGACGAGTGGATGGTCTACGGGTCCATCGCTTACGGCGAGAAGCCGGGCGGCGTGGCCGTGAGATCGGCCAGGCTGGTCAGCGGCAACAGCGTGTCCCTGCCGAACATCTTCGAGCCGGAGACGATCACCACCTACGAAATGGGACTGAAGGGCGCCTTCTGGGAGGGCCGGGCCACGATCAGCTCGGCGGTCTTCTACAATGACTGGCAGGAGATCGTGCTGCGCCAGCTCATCGAGGTCGACCCGATCAGCGGTGTGCAGTTCGAGCAGCCGACGTCCTTCAACGTGAATGCCGGCGATGCCGATGTGTGGGGCGTCGAGGTCGAGACCAACGTCGGCTTCACGGACAACCTGACGGGACGGTTCACCGTGGGTTGGGCGGATGCCGAGATGAAGGACGCCGCGCAGGACTCGTACAACGATTTTCCCAGCTTCGCGGCCGAGGGCTTCGACGAGGTTTCCGGCGACGTCTCCGGCAACCAGCTGCTGCGCCAGCCGGAGTGGCTCATGAGCGCCTCGCTCAGCTACTCGGACGAACTCCCCGGCGGCGACTGGGACTGGTATGTCAGTGGCGACGCCAACTATCAGAGCGGCGTTTACGTCGGCAACGACAACCAGGGCTATCTGCCGGAACACACCTACGTGAACACCAAGCTCGGCGTCAGGTCGGGCGCGTACTCGCTCGAGTTCTGGACCCGCAACCTGTTCAACGATGGCGGGGCCATCGCCGCGTTCCGCGACATCTACTGGGCCAACACGGACAACCTGTATGAACCCGTGGTGGACCAGGGTGCCCGGCCGGACTTCGACGACTTCGTGCCGCTGCGCTACACCGTCACTTACCCGCGCGAGCGGACCTACGGTGTGACGGTGCTCATGCGCTTCGGCGCCGCCGTCCGCTAAGCGGGCCCTGCGGCCGGACGAGGCGGATGCAGCGCCCGCTGCATCCGCCTTTTCCCCGGGTGCGCCCACCAGCATCCCCGCGCCATGCCACCGTGACGGCGTGACAACCGGGGCAAATGACGCCAAGATTGCCGCCCTGACTTCCACGGACGGGGACGTGCAATGCACCGGAAGAGCCGCCGCGCCCAGTTGCTCCTGCTGCTGCCCGTCCTGGCCGGCTGCGCGCAGTTGACCACCAGCGACGACGAGCGGGCCCGCCTGCAGTCTGCGGCGGACGCGGCCGGCGAGGCCTACGTGGACTGTCTCCAGGAACAGGCTGCGCCCTACCGCGGTACCGGCGAAGGGGCCAGGTCCATCGTCGCGGTTGCCCGCAAGAACTGCGTCGTGGCCCGGGACGCTGCCGGGCGCGCCCAGTCCGCCCTGCTGAGCACCAGCTACATGCTTTCCCAGCCCGAGGTCGATGCCGCGCTGACGGCCCTCGACGCGCGGGGCGAGGCCGCCGTCGCCGAGCAGGTGCTGAACCACAAGGCCGTGGCGCCCGCTGCCGCGGCGGCCACCAGCACTGCACCAGCCCTGGCACCG
>CAZTGY010000171.1:5126-6276 GCA_964613445.1 uncultured Chromatiaceae bacterium
GCCCTGGCACCGCCGGCCCTGGCACCACCAGCAAGGGCCGGCGGCCGCGATGACTACCTCTCCTGCATGCGTGAACAGGGCTGGCGCTGGGCCGCCGTCCAGGAGCCTGCCGCGGTGATCACCGACGCGGCCCACGGCCGCTGTGCCAGCCGGCTCGGCGGCGTCGCCGGCCGGGAAGCCATCGAGAGCGAGGGCCGCTCACTGGTCACCGGCATCATCCTCGACCGGAAGGCCGGGGCACCCGCCAGCGCGCCATGACCGGCGGCATTCCTGCCACGCTGGTGCCGGGCGACGGCATCGGCCCCGAGATCGTCGATGCCGTCCTGGCGGCACTCGACGCCCTGAAGGCCCCGTTCGCCTGGGACTGGCAGGTGGCCGGCCTGGCCGGCGTGAAGGCGGCCGGAGACCCGCTGCCCCAGGCCACGCTGGACAGCATCCACCGGACGAAGCTGGCACTGAAGGGCCCGCTGGAAACGCCGTCCGGGGGCGGTTACCGGTCCTCCAATGTCAGGCTGCGCGAGGAGTTCAGGCTGTACGCCAACCTGCGGCCGGCGCGCACCCTGGTGCCGGGCGGGCGCTTCGACAACGTCGACCTGGTCGTGGTCCGCGAGAATCTCGAGGGCCTCTACATCGGTCACGAGATCTACATTCCCATCGATGACGATCCCCACGCGGTGGCGATGGCCACCGGCGTGAATACCCGCCAGGGCTGCCGCAAGCTGCTGGAATTCGCCTTCGAGCATGCCATCGCAACCGGTCGCCGGAAGGTCACGATCGTGCACAAGGCGAACATCATGAAGGCGCTGACGGGCATCTTCCTGGAGACCGGCACGGAGATGTGGGAGCGCCGGTACAAGGGCCGCATCGCGCTCGACACCGCGATCATCGACGCCTGTGCAATGAAGCTCGTCCTCAACCCCTGGCAGTTCGACGTGCAGGTGACCACCAACCTGTTCGGCGACATACTTTCAGCCCTGGTGGCGGGCCTCGTTGGCGGGCTCGGCATGACCCCCGGGGCAAACATCGGCGCCAACGCGGCCATTTTCGAGGCGGTCCACGGTTCGGCACCCGACATCGCCGGCAAGGGCGTCGCCAACCCCATCGCCCTGCTGCTGGCCTCGGCGATGATGCTGGATCACTGCAACCTCCC
>CAZTGY010000172.1:0-5587 GCA_964613445.1 uncultured Chromatiaceae bacterium
GGCTTTCTGGGCCGGCCACCCCCGGCCACCCCCGGGGCGGGTGGTCAGGTGGACCAGGCGGAGTGGTATTGCCCGGAACCAACCGGACCATGATTCACTCGCGCAAGCCCGGCCAACTCGGGTTTACATTGCTGGAGTTGCTGGTAGCCATGGGTATCTTCGCCATCATCGGCGCCATGGCCCTGGGCGGGCTGAACGCCGTCGTCGGCCAGGAGTCCCAGGCCCAGGTCCAGACGGAACGACTCGCGACCCTGCAGCGGGCCATGCGCCTGATGACGAATGACCTTGGCAGCGCCATGCCGCGCTTCGTCAGGGATGAGCTGGGTACCCCGTGCAAGGAGCTGCCGCTGGTCGCTGATGGCCGCATCGGCTACCTGATCCAGCTGACCCGCAGCGGGTGGCCGAATCCCGCGAATCTTCCCCACCGCGGCACTCTCCAGCGGGTGCAGTACCGGCTCGAGGATGGCAAGCTGTTCCGCGACTACTGGCCCGTGCTTGATCGGGTCCTGGGGCAGGAACCCCGCTCCGAGGAACTCCTCACCGGCGTCAAGGACGTGAAGCTCCTGTTCTTCGAGCCTGGTGACGGCACCGGTGAATGGCAGCAGCAATGGCCGCCCCTGCGCAACGCCAATACCACCACCAGTGATCGCCCGCGCGCCATTCGGGTGACTCTCGAACTGGAAGACTGGGGGACGATCGAACGCCTCATCGAGGTAGCGCAGTGACAGTCGCGCCGCGAGCCAGGCAGTCGGGCATTGCCGCGCTGACCGCCATACTGGTCGTGGCGATCGCGACCGTCCTGGCCGTCAACCTGCTCTGGCAGACGAGCGTCAACCTGCGCCGGACCGAGACCCTGCTGTTGCAGGACCAGGCACGCCAGTACGATCTGGGTGGCGAGGAGTTCGCCAAGTTCGGACTGGCCGAGGACTTCCGCGACGACGGGCCGAGCGGCAACGATACCCTCCAGGAGAACTGGGCAAAGCCACTGATGTTCGACGTCGAGGCCGGCAAGCTCGAGGGCTACCTCCTTGACCAGCAGGGACGTTTCGACCTCAACGGGCTGGTCGGGGCCGACGGCAAGCGCGTTGCGGAGGCGGCCGACCAGTTCGAACGCCTGTTGACCCTCCTGCCTCTTGACCGCCCCCTGGACCCGGCGACAGCGACAGCCCTGGTCGAGGCCACCATCGACTGGATCGATCCGGACCAGTCCCCCCTGCTGAATGGCGCCGAGGACGACCAGTACACGAGCCGCGAACCACCCTACCGGCCGGCAAATTTCTGGTTCACGTCCACGAGCGAGCTCCTTGCCGTGGAGGGCTTCACCCCCGAGATCTACGCCGCAATTCGGCCCCACGTGAGTGCCTTGCCTCCTCCCACTACCACCGGCGAGCGCTGGAAGCTGAACGTGAACACGGCAACCGACCTGGTGCTGGCGTCCCTGGTGCCCAATCTCGGTCCCCTGGACGTGGAACCGTTCCTGAACGGCGCCTATGAGGACGAGGCCGACTTCCGGTCTGATTTCCCGGGCAGCGAGCAGATCCCGCCGAACACCCTCGGGATCAAGAGCAGCTGGTTTCTGTTAACCGTGACCGCGACTATTGGCACTGCACAATCCACTATGTACAGTCTCCTGGAGCGCAGCGGCGAGACGGTGCGCACACGGCTGCGGGCCTTCGATGCGAATTGATCCTTCCCGGCATGAACCATGAGTGAAACGCTTGTCATCCGCCTCGTGACCGACGACCTCGCCCCGCCAGGCGGGGCCGGCCAGGCCGAATGGGCTGTCGTGGACGCCACAGGCGCCTGCGTCCTGGCGCCCGCCACGGGCGCCCTGAGCGATGCAGCGGCATTGTGCGCGGGGCGGCGCACCGTGGTCCTGGTTCCGGCAGTCCGCGTGTTGCGCACCCGGGCCGACGTGCCAGTGAAGGGCACCAGCCGCATTGCCCAGGCCCTGCCCTTCGCGCTCGAGGACCTGCTGGCCGAGGATGTCGAGGAGCTGCACTTCGCGGCAGGCGCCCGTCATGCCGATGAGCAGGTAGCCGTCGCCGTGGTGCGACGGGAGCGGATGGATGCCTGGCTGGCGCAGCTCTCGGCCGCGGGCATCCAGCCCCAGGCGATGCATGCGGACAGCGACGCGGTGCTGGACATCGCGGGTAATTCGATCCTGGTGCTCGAGCAGCATCACGCCCTGCTCAGGGATCCGGGCGGCGATCCGGTCGTATCCGAACTCGACTCCCTCGATGGCCTGCTCGAACTGTGGCTGGCCCAGCCGCGCCCGGCGGGTTCCGATGGCACGGTTCCGCCGCGCAATCTGCAGGTGTATGACGCCACAGTCGACGGGCTGCCGAACGACATCTGGGAGCGGTTCCAGGAACGGGTCGCCAGTCTCGAGGTTCGCCGGCTGCCCGATGGTGCGCTGCTGCGCCTGGCTGCCACCATAGTCACTGCTCCGGGCGTCAACCTCCTCCAGGGTGACTACGTCAGCCGGAACTCCCTGGGGAGCTACTGGCCCCGCTGGCGGCTCGCCGCAGCACTGGTCGCGACGCTGGCAGCCACCATCGTGGCAACGGCCGGCGCCGATGCCTGGCGGCTCGGACGCGAAAGCGCGGCGCTCGAGTCAGACATCCGGCAGGCCGCCAGTTTCACGTTTCCGGGCGTTGATGCCAACGGTGACCTGCGTTCGCTGGTAAGCGCCCGACTGCAGGGCGACGGTGGCGCCGCGGCGGGAGCGGCTGGCCGCCAGTTCCTCGATACGATGCAAACGGTGGCGGTTGCCGTCGCCAAGACCGGCAATGCAAGGATCGAGGGCCTGAATTACCGTGCCGGCGTTCTGGAACTGCAGGTTCGCGCACCCAGTGCGGAAGCACTCGATACCATTCGCAGGCTGGTCGTCGAGGCCGGCAATCTGAAGGCGGACATCCAGTCATCGAATGCGGCTGGCGATGAGATCCAGGGACGCATTCGCATATCCGGCTCTGGCGCGTGAGGTTACTGGGATGAACCCGGCAGCACAGGTTCGAGAATGGCTGGACAAGTTGGCGCCGCGCGAGCGAGTGCTCGTCGTCGCGGCCGCCATCTTTGCGGGATTGGCACTCGTCTACGCCCTCGGCCTGCAACCGATCTACGCCGCGCGCGGTCGTGCCGCGGCTGAAGTCGAGGCACGGCGCAGCCTGCTGAGCGACATCGAGCTGGTTGCGCGCCGCTTCGGCCCGCAGGGTGCCGTGGCCATGCCGGCCGGGGGCACGGGTGAGTCCCTTGTCGTGGTCATTGACCGGTCCACGAGGGAGCGCGGCCTCGGCTCGTACCTGAAACGGAATCAGCCGGAAGGCGCGAGCGGTGTTCGACTCCGGCTGGAGAATGCTCCGTTCGACGAACTGACCGGCTGGCTGGCCGACGTGCAGTCCCGGCACGGCCTGGCTGCCGTCGCCGCATCCTTCGATCCCAGTGGCGAGCCCGGTCGTGTGAATTCGAACCTGGTGCTCGAGCGCATCGGGCCCTAGACAGCCAATGCGCCAGATCCGCCTGCTTGCGGGCGCCGGGCTTGCTGCCCTGCTCGTCTCCCTCGTCGCACTCCTTCCCGCCCGGCTGCTCGTCGGTGTGCTCGGCCTGCCGGCCGGCACCGCCTCGGGCGTCTCGGGAACCGTCTGGAACGGCACGGTGCAACGCCTGTCAGTGGGAGGCGTAACGCTCGGCCCCGTCAACTGGAAGGCCCGGCCCTTCCGGCTGCTCGCCGGCCAGGCTTCGGCAGACGTCGAGGCGATGCTGCCCGACGGGTTCGTGAACGGAACCGTCGCCCTTGGCATGGGCGGGACGGTGGCCATCAGCGACCTGGAGGCCGCGGCGCCCCTTTCCTGGCTCGCGCCGGCCGCGGGAGCTGCCGGAGGCCAGGTGGCCGCGCGCTTCGACAAGCTGGCCTTGCGCGGCGGGAGGGTTGAGACGGCAATCGGCACCCTGAACGTGGCAGGTGTCGTGCTTCCCGTCCCGACGGCCGGACGCCAGCTTGGGCCTGGAACCTACTCCGTCACTTTCGATGCAGAAGGTCTGGATTCCGAGGCGCCGCTGACTGGCGCGCTCAGTGATGCAGGCGGGCCACTGGAGATCACCGGAACCGTGACGTTCACCCCGCCGCGGTCCTATGAGCTCACGGGCAAGGCCAAGCCCCGGCCGGAGGCACCGCCAGAACTGCGGAACGCTCTCCAGATGCTCGGGCCGGCAACGCCCGACGGGGCGCACGATCTGAGCGTTGCCGGATCGTTCTAGTCCCGCTGCTGCAAGCTTGCTCCGGCCCCGTCCAGGTCGACGACCTGCAGCAGCTCGAGTAGCGGGAAGTACAACGCTGTCTTCGTCGGCCGCTCCTCCAGCCAGCGGAACGCATCGCGATAGGCCCGCAGCTGGGGCGAGTAGCGCTCGACCTCCGAGCGAATGAACGCCTCCCGGTCGCCGCCCTCATGGGTGCCCGTCTTGTAGTCGATGATCCAGCGCACCCCGTCCACGGCGACGAATGCGCGATCTGCCACGAGGTTCCGGAAGCGTCCGCCATCGGTCACGGTCATGGCATATTCGTCCAGCCGTTCCTGGTGGCTTGCGGACAGAATCCATCGCCCCTGCTCGTCGCCCAGCGCCGCCCGGAGCACGGCGACGACACGCTCCGTGGCCCTGTCCAGCGTGGAGGCTTCCGCCCCTTCGCGAAGCAGCAGCTGCCGGATCCGCGGTCGAAGTGCTTCAATGCCGTCGGGTGTGTAGCTCTCGACACCGGCGACTGCGATCTGCTGCAGCCAGCGGTGCGCAACGGAGCCCGCCTGGCGCGTCCAGGCGCTTGCCCAGTCGTAGGGCACCAGGTTCCGGGCCTCCGTAGCGTCCGGCCGCCTGAGCTGCAATCCGGCCGGCGGAGCCGGGCGCTCCCACCCCGACGCCAGGCGGCGGAGCGCCGGCTGGGGCCAGTCAACCGATCCATCGGCATTCGGGCCCGCCCACGGTCCACCCGACCCTGGCACCGGGGGCCAACTGGCACCGACCATCGGCCACAAGCGTTCCAGCAGGCTGCCTCGGCCGGGTCCGGGTGACCCGCTGCTACCGTCGCCGGATCCCCGGGGGGCGCAAGTCTGCCCGAAGAGGTGCAGCCGCTCGCGCGCCCGCGTGACGGCGACATACAGGAGGCGGTCGCTCTCGGCGAGGTCCTGTTGCGCGCGGAGATCCCACAGGAGTTCGTACAACCGGTCGTCATCGGCACCGCTTGCATTGACCGGGGCGAGCAGCAAGTCCCGGGCGCCAGCCTCTGCGAGTTCCTGCCAGAGCAAGGCCGGACGCATCTCGCGTCGAATGGCCCGCCCCAGCCCCGGGATGATGACCGTGTCGAACTCAAGACCCTTGGCCTTGTGAATCGTCATGACCTGAACCCGCGATCCGGTCCCGGGCAGTGAGGCGCGCATCCCGTCCAGGGCGCTGCGGAGTGCCAGGACGTCTGCGCAATCACCGCCCTCGTCGTGCCGGCCAATCACATCCAGTATCAGGTCTGCGAGCGGCAGTTCCCTCCCAGCCAGGGCCGGCCCGCCGAGTTCGACCCAGATGCCCTCGACGGCATCGCGCA
>CAZTGY010000172.1:5597-6234 GCA_964613445.1 uncultured Chromatiaceae bacterium
TATCTGTCCCAGCCGGTCGATGCCACGCTCAAACGCCGCGGCCAGGCGCGCGGTACGGGCCCGTCCATCGACAGTGAGGGCACTGACGGAGGTTGCGTCCCGGATCGTGTCGAAGAGCGTGCCCGGACCAGGCAGGGATCCGATGCGGTCGAGGTCTGCAAGCGACAAGCCGCACACGGGCGAGCGGAGGACCGTCAACCAGGCAAGCCGGTCGCCTGTATGGACGAGCGCACGGGCGACTGACAGCAGGTCCGCCGCGAGGCCCGTACGCCCGAGTTCGACCAGGTCGTTGGCCCCTGCCTCGATGCCCGCAGCCCGGAGAGCCGCAACCGTGTGCGCGGCATGGCTGCGGCTACGAACCAGAATCCCGATGCTGCCGTCGGGCCACCGTGCAAGCGTCTCTTTCACGACTCGCAGCACGTTGCGGCCTTCGGCGGCCGCGTCGTCCCACGCCGACCCGTGCAGGGTGACCGTGGCGGAGTCACCGGCACCCCCCGCGCGGGTGGCCGCGCTCGAGGCAAATGAAATCGCGCCGCTCACCATGTCATCCCGGGCAGGGAGGATCCGGGCAAACGCCTCGTTGGCCCAGGTGACCAGCGCCGGCACGGAGCGGAAATTCGCCCGAAGCCGGATGAAA
>CAZTGY010000173.1:0-6217 GCA_964613445.1 uncultured Chromatiaceae bacterium
AGATAGGCCACCTTGGCCGACAGCAGGTGCACGTCGGCCCGGTCCGGCGCCAGCTTCCGGGCGGCCTCCGCCGCCTTCGCCGCGCCGTCCACGTCCCCGAACGAGAAGTACAGGTCACCCAGGCGCAGCTGGGCCTCGATGAGCGTGGGGTCGGACTCCGCGGCCATCTGGAGCTGGCCGAAGGCCTCGCCGAAGTTCTGGTCGCGCCAGGCCACCTTGGCCAGGATCAGGTGGGCCCCGGCGTTCTTGGGCTGGATCTGGACGGCGTTCTTGGCCTCGACGGCCGCCTTCTTGAAGTCCTCCGCCGCCAGGTAGGCCTCGGCCTTCTTGAGGTGCCCCGCCACCTTCTCCTCGGGCGAGGTGCAGGCGGCCAGCAGGGCCACCGCGGGAACGAGCAGGACGGTCAGGACGCGCAGCGCAGGCCTCATGGAGCGGCTCCGGAAATCACCCAGGAAAGGTGTGATTGTAGCGGGCCTCCCGCGGGTTGGTCCCGGACCGGGGGCACAAAGGCCCGCATTACAAAAAAGAAAGCCCCGCCGGAGCGGGGCTTTCCCAGAGCAGGGGCCGAGCGGACTCAGCCCGTGTTCATTGGCACGTCAGGCTTCAGGCCGCGGACCGACGGCGAGCAGCGCCGAGCAGGCCGAGCGCCGAGCCGAACAGCCAGACGGCTGCCGGAACCGGCACAACACTGAAGTTCCACGCCTGGCCGTTGTTGTAGCCGCCAGCCGTCGTCGTGCAGATGCCCGTGCAGGTCCGGTTGGTCAGGACCAGCGAGGTGCCCACGAGGGACGTGTTGAGGCCGTTCAGCGAGGAGATCGTCTGCTGCGCGCCTGCGGCCGCGTCGTCACCACCGATCGTGCGGGTAGCGGCAGTGCCGGGACCCCAGGTGGTGGTCGACTCGTTCAGGAAGTTCGCACCGAAGACGTAGTTGCCGCAGATGCTCGCGCCGACGCCGGTGCCGAAGTTACCCTCGGTGCAGCTGAAGGTCGCGGCAGAGGCGGCGCCGCCATTGCCGATCACCAGGCCCGTGATGAACTGACGATACAGGGTGCTGGTCGGTGCCGTGGTCAGGCGCACCTGGAAGGTACCGCCCGACTGGGACACCAGGTTCGTCACGTCGTCGTAGGTCCAGGTGGCCGTGGACGAGCTGATGTTGCCGGCGGAGCCCGCGGTGCCGTTGTTGCTGTAGGTCAGCACCGAGGTCAGCGTGGCGGCATACGTGGCTGCCTGTGCGACGTCGGTAGCAGCCATGCCACCGATACCGGCAGCAACGGCGACGGCCAACGCGCTCTTTTGCTTGTGATCCATTAAGAAAATCCTCCAGAGAGTTTTGTTTTAAGAGCTCTTAAATCGCTTATAAACGCTTCTGGAAGGTAGTAGCCCGGCCATCTCCCCCCTCTCCACTGTTCTTCTACTCAAGCGTGCTGGAGAGCAAGACCCGAAACTTTGCGTCCCCGGTTCACACCGGGTTTGCCCGTTCCTTCTGGCTCTGAACTATACGGAAAGTTAATGCGCTGGCAATGGGGCGCTTTACATAAGGGTGCGCGAGCTTGCCCCGTTGCAGAACGCGTCCCGACGCCCGAAAAAAAGAGGGCCACCGGAGTGGCCCTCTTGTCCTGCGCCTCGAATGGCAGTTGGCTGGCAGGTGCCGGAAACCGGGTTTAACCCCGGTTTTTCCGGCGCCGGGCGAGGCCCAGCAGGCCCAGCACGCCGAGGATCAGCCCGTCCGCCGAGCTGCTGCCGCCGCCGCGCCGCGTGCCGCTGCTGAAGGCATCCGAGATCCGGGTGCCGGCTCCCGCCGGACCAACGGAGAGGATCGTCGTCACCGCTGTCCCACTGGTGGACGCACTGGTGTGCCGCACCACCACCTGTTGCCCCTCGCTCACGGTGCCCGGCTCCGTGGTGAAGGCGCCACCGTCGATGGAGTACTCGCCGCCCGTCACCAGGATGGGCGCGGGCGCGTTGATGCCCGTGATCTCCACCGGCTCCGAGATGATGACCGTGTCCTGGTCCACGTTGTCCTGGTCCACGAAGTGGAACTGGTCCGGCGTGGTATCCGGCTGCACCTCGGCCGTGGTGACCGTGAAGTCGGCGTCCACGCCACCGACGGTCAGCGTCGCAGTGCTGTCCGTGAGCGGCGTGGCGGAACTGGTCACGCGCACCCGGACCGACTGGTTGTTGTTGACGGTGCCCGCCACCGCGGTGAAGGCCCCGCCGGCGATGGAGTACTGGCCGCCCGTGACCGAGATGGGCGTGGCCGCGTTGATGCCCGTGATGGTGGCGGGCGCCGAGTCGATGGCCGTGCCCAGCGCCACGTCCACCTGCGGGTCAAAGCTGAAGGGGTTTGGGTTCGTGTCGGGCAGCTCCGTGGTGCTGGTGAAGGTGCCCTGCACGGTGCTGAAGCCGCCCACCGTGAGGGTGGTCACCGTGTTGGTCGCCGGCAGCGCGGCGCTGGTGTGCCGCACGACCACGTCCTGGTTGTTCTGCACCGTGCCCGGGGCGGCCGTGAAGCCCCCCCCGTCGATGGAGTACTCGCTGCCGGCGCTCACCGCGATCGGCACTGCCGTCGAGATGCCAGCGATGGCCGTGCTGGCGGACGTGACGGGCGTGCTGAGCGCCACGCCGGTCTGGCTGGTGAAGGTGATGGCCGTCGGCACGGTGTCCTCCACCGTGACCGTCACCAGGCCCGAGTCCGTCAGCGCGCCGCTGACCGCCCGGTAGGTGAAGGTCTCCGTCCCGGAGAAGTTGGGGGCCGAGGTGTAGTTGATGCGGACGCTGGCGGCGGGCCCCGGCGAGCCGACCACGGCGACCGTGCCGCCCTGGTTCGGCGCGACGGTGCCGGGACCGGTGGTCGTGACCGTGACCGGGTCGGCGAAGCCCACGTCGTTGCCGAGCACGTCGAGCGAGTTCTGCTGGCCGGATTCGGCGCTGCCCGTGTCGTCCACCGTGCCCTGGAAGACCTCGACGAGGCTGCCCAGCGTCCACTGCTGGCCGTTGTTGAAGCCACCGGCCGTGGTGGTGCATTGGGCCGTGCAGGTCTTGTTGGTGAGCACCAGGCTGCCCCCGGGCGTGGGCGGGGACGGGGGCGCGGTGAAGGTCGCGGTGGTGAAGTTGTTGAGGGCGCTGATGTCCTGCTGGGCGCCAATGGAGACGTCGTCGCCACCGATGGTGCGCGACACGGCGGTGCCCGGCCCCCAGCTGGTGGTGGAATCATTGTTGAAGTCCGCGCCGAAGTTGTAGTTGCCGCAGATGCTGGCGCCGACGCCGCCACCGAAGTTGCCCTCGAGGCAGGCGTAGGTCGTGGCCGAGGCCACGCCGCCATTGCCGAAGACGAGGCCGGTGATGGTCGTCCGGTACAGGGTGCTGGTGGGCGCCGTGGTCAGGCGGAGGTTGAAGGTGCCGCCGGTCTGGCTGAGCAGGTTGGTGACGGAGTCGTAGGACCAGGTGGCCGTGGACGAGCTGATGTTGGCGGCCGTGCCGGCGGTGCCGTTGTTGCTGTAGGTCAGTACCTGGGTCAGCGTGGCGGTGTACAGGGCGGCATCTGCCGCGTCTGGTGCCGCGCCGATTGCAGCAGCGACGGCGACGGCCAGGGCGCTCTTGCCTTGCGTGTTCATGATTGGGTAGTCCTCCCCATTGAAACTGTGATGACGCGAGCGTGCAGGTTGCCCCCTGGTTGCGCCCACCGCCGCCCCCCATGGCAGCCGTAGCGCGACATTAACTGTGTTGTCCCGGTGCTGGCAAGGCGGATCTCAGGTGCCGAGAAACGCCGCCACCGCCTCGCTCCAGGCCTCGGGCTGCTCGTCGATGATGTCGATGGTGCCGCCCGGGAGTTCCGTGTAGGCGAGGCGGGGCCAGCGTTCCCGCGCCCGTTGCGACAGGTAGTAGATGGCATCGCCCGTGTTGGCGAGGATCAGGCAGGGCTGGGTGAGCCGGTCGATGGCCTCCTCGTGACGATAGGTCATGACCGCGTCGTGGGCATACCACACGGTGCGTCCGGCCAGCAGCCCGTGGATGAAGTTGGCGTGGAAGGCTTCCAGGTCGGTCCACGCCGGCTGGGCGTTGAAGCGGAAGCCCCAGAGCTCCTGGATGTGGCTGCCGTCCCAGCGCAGGTTCCACTCCTTCTCCCGGGACAGCATCACGCGCCACTGGCCCCGCTCCTCGTCGCTCATGGGCAGCGGCCCGTTCAGGATCACCCGGGCCACCCGGTCCGGGAACTGCAGCGCCGCCTCGGTGGCCACCACGGCGCCGGTGTGGTGCCCGAGGACGCTCGCGCGGGGAATCCGCAGCTGGTCGAGGACGGCGGGCACGATGTGGGCGTAGTCGGGGATCGCCGGCGGGGCGTCCGGCGGGGCGGAGCCGCCGAAGCCCGGCAGGTCGATGGCGATGGCGCGGATGCCCCGCCGCGCGAGGGGCTGGAGCACCCGGGCGAACTGCACGCTATCGGTGGGCGACTGGTGCAGGAGGATGAGGGGCTGGCCCTCCCCGCACTGGGTGTAGTGGACCTGGCCCCAGCGGCCGTCGGCATAGCCCTTGTGGATCCTGGTCTGGCGGTTCATCGGTGCGTCCGTTCCTTCCTTATATATGTATCCGGGCGACTCACTCCGCGCCCGTCACCCCGGCCGCCCGCGCCGGGAAGCCCTCCATCGCCAGCGCCACCGCCCGGGCCACGGCCTCCGCGTCCAGCTTCCGGCGATCCACCTGGCCGGCGACCGTGCCGTACCAGACTTCCTGGTTCTTCGCCGCGTCGGCCACGTGGATCACGAGCTGCCCTTCCTGGTAGCTCTCCACGCTGGGCGTGCCCATGCTCACGGAGCCGCCGACGTTGCCGCCGAAGCTGCCCATGCCGATGCCGACGCGCACCGGGCTGGAGCGCACCTTGTCCTTCGCCGCCGTCTCATAGTCGATGCGCAGGTCGGGATGGCCGTCGTCCTCCCGGAAGCCGCGCCGGGTCATCTCGGCCCGGATGCCGTCCCGGATGTGCACGTCCAGCAGCCGCAGGGGCTCGTCCCCTGCACCGCTGCCCGCGGGCGGCACCAGGCTGAAGGTGCTGAAGCCGGCCAGGTCCACGCCGGGCGCGGCCTGGGATTCGTGGCTGGGAGCCGGGGCGGTCGCGCAGCCCCCCGGCGCGACGAGGAGCGCGAGGACGAGGAGCGGAGCGGGACGGTTCACCACGGGCGGGCCTCCGGTTCAGGCCGCCATGCTAGCTCAACCGGCCGCCGGGACGCCGCCCAGCCGGCGGCCGATGACCCCGACCACGAGGGCCGTGCCCAGCAGCACCACCGCGCCACCGCCCAGCATGGCCGGCGTCACCTTCTCGCCGAGCACCAGGGCGCCCCAGAGGATGCCGAAGACCGGGATCAGGAAGGCGACGGACATGGCCTTGCCGGGACCGACCCGCAGCAGCAGCCGGAAGTAGTAGATGTTCGGGATCGCCGTGCAGACGACGGCGAGGAGCAGGACCGCGAGCCAGGACCGGGGCGACGGCGGCTCGGCCGGCCAGGTGAGCACGGCCAGCGGTGCCAGCAGCAGCGCCGCGAAACCGAAGCTGCCGACGGTGGTCACCCAGGTGTTCACCCCGGCCAGGTGCTTCTTCACGAAGCTCGCCGACACGCCGTAGAGGAAGGCGGCGAAGAGCGAGCCGCCGATGGCCAGCAACGCGCCCGGCCTGGCGTCCGGCAGGCCGCCGACCAGGAGCACCACGCCACCGAAGCCCACGACGAGGCCCAGGAAGCCGCCGATGGTGACCCGGTCCCGCAGCCAGACGCCCGCCACCAGCGCCGCGAAGAGCGGCGCCGTCGCGTTGATGATCGAGGCGAAGCCGGCCGTGACGAACAGGGTCGAGTAGGCGAACAGCGGAAAGGGAAGCGCCGCGTTCGTCAGGCCGAGCAGGAACAGCTTGCCCAGGTTCTGCCGGAACCCGGCGCGCCACTCGGGCCGCCACAGGAGCACCGGCAGCAGGAACAGCGCGGAGATCGCCACCCGGATCGCGATCAGGGGCACGGGGCCGAAATCCGGCGTGGCGATCCGGAGGAACAGGAACGAGCCGCCCCAGACGGCCGCCATCGCGATGATCTGCAGGATGTCGATGGGGGCCATGGGCGCGGGCATGGTAGCCGGTCGGGCACCCTCCGGCCACAGCTGCGCGCAGGTTAAACTTCCCCCGTGAACAGCCCGTCCAGCATCCCGCGCGACAGCCGGCGCGCCCGCCTGATGCGCT
>CAZTGY010000174.1:0-5185 GCA_964613445.1 uncultured Chromatiaceae bacterium
ACGGAGGAGGTCGCGCCACCCATGGGCCGAAGCCTCGACGACGTCATTGCTGCCATAGCGCCGCCGCCGTGCATCCACGTCCGCCGTGGCCAGCCCCTGCAGGCCCGCGGGCAGGTCCGGCCGTCTTTCCGGGGGTATCGAGCGGCGCGTCATGGCGTGATTATGCCGGCTGTCCGCACCCGGGACCCGGCCCGGGTGCCTTATAGTGATGGATCAACTATCGGCAGGAACCGCTGGCCAGGGCATGAGTGGCGACACAGGGACCGAGGCCTCGGGGATCTCGCGCCGGCTGCCAATCCTCATCATCGGGGTCGTCGTCGCCGCCCTGCTGGCCTGGTCCGAGGAGATCCATCAGCAGATCGTGCGGCTGATTGCCCTGGCCGAGCCGGTGATCCACTCGCTGCCGGTGCTGGGCGCCGTCATCTTCGTCCTGCTGGCCGCGCTGTCGGCCATGCTGGTGTTCTTCTCCGCGCTGCTGCTGGTCCCGGTGGGCATCCAGGCGTGGGGGCCACTGGTGTGCTTCCTGCTGCTCTGGGCCGGCTGGTTCCTGGGCGGCGTCATCACCTACTCCATCGGCCGCCACTTCGGGCGCCCCGTCGTCCTCCGGATGGTGTCCGAGGAGAAGGTGGCCCGGTACGAGAACCGCATCCCCGCGGCCAGCTCCTTCGTGGCGGCCGTTCTCACCCAGCTGGTGCTGCCGTCGGACATCTCCGGCTACTTCTTCGGACTGCTCGGGTACCGGGCCCGGGTGTACCTCGGCAGCCTGGCGCTGGCCGAGCTGCCCTACGCGCTCGGCACCGTCTACCTGGGAACGGCCTTCGTGGAGCGCCAGTACCTGCTGCTGCTGAGCGCGGCGACGCTCGGCATCGTGCTCCTCGGGCTGGCCTGGTGGCGGCAGCGCTAGTCGCTCACGTCCACGCCTGCCGGCGCCAGCCGGGCGACCCGCCCGAACAGCGCCTTCTCCGCCTGCACGGACTCTGCCGTGACGTCGTTGGTGAGCGCCCAGTACTCCGCGCTGCTGAAGTGCCGGTCGATGACCTGCTGGGCCGGATCCTTGCGCGAGGCCAGCACCGCCTCGTAGAAGGCGACGAAGCGGTGGCCCGCGGCCAGCAGCTGCGGCAATCCGTCTTCCGGCTGGGCGCGGCAGGCCTCCGCGCCGGCAAGCAGGTCCGCCAGCGCAACCTCCGTCTCACCCAGCGTCTGCGCGATGTCGGCGACAACGCGGGCGCCCTCCTCGTCCCCGGCGGCTGCTACCCGCGGCCCCAAGCGCTCCACGTTGCCGCGGCCCTGGGCCGTGAAGCGGCCGATGATGTAACCGAGGTAGTCGGTGCACGCGAGGAGGAAGTCCGCTTCCGGCGACGGCAGCGCGAGGCCGGCGGCCAGCGCCTTCTTCACCCGGATCATGTGGCGGCGCTCGGTGTGGCGGTGCTGGGCGACGTCAAGCACAGTTCATGCCCCGGTCGACCCGGATCTCTGCGCAACACGGCGCCGTGACGGCGTTGCCGCCCGGCCCCGGACCTTCTCCGGAGCAACAGCCGCAACAGAGAATTTCAGGCCGATGGCGGCAAGCACCTTGCGGAGATTCCTGAATCCGGGATTGCCGTTCCTGGAGAGAGTCCGATAGAGCTGCGTCGCGTTGACGCCCGCCCGCCGAGCCGTCGCGGGGAGCCCGCCCAGTGCCGTCGTCACGAGGCGTATCGCGAGGTTGATTTCCGCGTCGCTACCGTCTGACAGCACGTCGTTCAGGTAGTCGCGTGCCAGGGACGGATCCTCCCGGAACATCTCGATCAACGCTTCCTCGTTGGTACGAACCTCTCGTTTTACCTTCATCGCCGTTCCTCGTAGTCCGCCAGATTCCTGATGGCCCGCTGGATGTCCCCCGCCTGGGTACGTTTGGAGCCGGCTGCAAGCAACAGGACGACGTGACGGGCGACAATCGTGTAGTAGATTCGATAACCCGCGCCCGTGTGGATGCGCAGCTCCCAGACATCGCCGCGGCAAGGACTGCAATCGCCGAACTGGCCCAACTCCAGCTGTGCCAGACGCCGCGTAATGGCACGAAGCCCGATCCGATCGCGCAACGTCCGCATGTAATCCGCAACTACATCCGATCCGGACGCGGTCACGTATCTGGTGATAGTGTAGCTCATCTTCGTCTATTGACGAAGACGAACAAGTACAACCCGGCAAAATGACCTGATGCGAATGGACATGGGCGCCTCCGGAGGGGAAGGCCAGTATTCGCGTCCGCGGCAGCCCGGTCTGGCTACGTTTCCAGCTGTTTCGATGGGAAATTGCCGCCGGTAGTGGGATTCAGAACGCCGCCACCCGCTCGAACACCCAGAACGTCGCCACCGAGCCGATGGCATAGGCAGCAGCCTGGGGCCACCAGTCCGGCACCGGCAGGCGCAGGCCGCGGACCGCCCGGGCCAGCAGCAGCACCGCCCCCACGAACAGCAGCTGGCCGATCTCGACGCCCAGGTTGAACGTGAACAGCGCCAGCGGGATCTGCTGCGGGGGCAGGCCGATCTCGCTGAGCGCGCCGGCGAAGCCGAAGCCGTGCAGCAGGCCGAAGGTGAAGGCCACGAGCGCGGGCAGGCGCTGGGCCAGGCCGGGCCGGCCCCGGCGCGAGTGCACGATTTCGCCCGCGACAAAAACGATGCTGAGCGCGATGACGGCCTCCACCGGCGGTGTCGGGATGGCGACCCAGCCCAGCGTCGCGGCGGCCAGCGTGAGGCTGTGGGCGAGCGTGAAGGCCGTGATGGTCCAGACCAGCCGCCGGAAGCTGTCCACGAGGATCAGCAGGGCGAGCACGAACAGCAGGTGGTCGATGCCCAGCAGGATGTGCTCGATGCCGAGCGCGACGTAGGTGGCCGCGACCTGCAGGCGGCCGGGGACCGGCTCGACGACGAAGGACGGGGAATCCGGCTGCAGGCGCAGCACCTGGCTGGTGCCGTCGGCCCGCTCGACGCGCACGAGCACGTCGGTGAGCGTGCCGGACAGCCCGTCCACCGAGATCTCCGCACCGTCCAGCCCGCCGGGGCGGCGGATGCGGGAGCGCTCGATGTGGGCCCGGCCGCTGAATTCGCTCTTCGGCGGTCCGACCCGCTCCACGTCCGCGGGCAGCTGCAGGTACAGGCCGAAGCGCAGGTCCTCGCCCGCCGCCGGCACCTTGAAGAAGACGTCCCAGCTCTCCGCGTCCTGCTGGACCAGCTCCAGGTACGCGGGCCGCACCTCGTGGGCAGAGGCAGCGGCAGCCAGGCCCAGGAGAAGGGCCAGGAAGGACAGGCCGCGGCTCATCAGTGACCTCATCGCCCCTCGATGCGCACCTGGTAGCGGCTGCGGAGTGCCTGGTACTGCTCGTCCAGGAGCTGCTGGCGGCGCGCGGCGGACCAGTCCCGCGCGACGTCATCCCGGACCTCGGCGAGCGTCGCCAGCCGGCCAGGCAGGCGGGCGTCGATCCGCACCAGGTGAACGCCGTAGCCGGACTTGAGCGGGCCCACCCACTCGCCGACGGGCTGGTCCCGGAGCGCGGCTTCGAACTCCGCGCCGAACAGGCGGGCGATGTCGCCTTCCGTCGCCTGTTCGTAACGGGAGTCGAGCATGCGGCTGTCGCCGAGCGTGGACGGGTCGAGTTTCTCCCCGCGGCTGCGCAGCGCGTCGAGCAGCGACGCGGCATCGGCTTCGAGCTGCCCGCCGCGCTTCGACGGATCCAGGAACACCTGGCTGAAGGTCAGCCGGGACTCGACGCGGTAGCGGTCCGCGTTCTTCGCCAGGAAATCCGCCAGCTCGGCGTCAGTGGGCGCGACGGCATTCGCCGCGTCCTCGGACACGAACTCGAGCTTCTGGCGCAGCCGCCGGCGGATGATCGTGTCGTCCCGGTCCAGGCCCAGGGCGACGCCCTCCCGGTACAGGACCTCCTCGCGGATGTAGTCCTGGACGAGGCCATCGAGCTCTTCCGCGGTCGGCGGGCGCTGCCAGGTGCGGGTAAAGGTGTCGGTGAGGTTCCGGATCCGGCCCTCGGTGACGACGATGTCGCCACCGGCGGCAGTGGCCGCCGGGCCGCCAAGCCACTGGTAGAGGCCGAACAGCAGGGCGCCGAGCAGCAGGAAGTGGAGCAGCGGCTCCCGGAGCAGGCGATGGACCATGGCTCCCAAAATGGGGTCAGGGCGTGTACCAGATCGGCGAGGTATACGCCCGCTCCTGGGTAGTCATCGGGACTTCGGCCGGCATCTTGATGCCGTAGCGCTTCGCCTCATAGGCGGTCCAGCGCGGGGTGGGGATCTCGAGCACGCGGGCGTAGTAGAAGGCACTCTGGCCCGCGTCGAAGTCCGGGTCCTCCCAGACGGCGATCAGTTCCGGCGAGCCGATGCTGTTGATCCAGGTGGCGTTGGCCACGTCCACCGTGTTGCCGACCGGCGGCACTTTGCCGTCGGCGCCACGCTTCCGGTCGCCGGACCAAGCCACGTCGTAGACTTTTTCCCCGGTCTTGCCGGCCTTGTCCATCCAGCCCTTCACGACCTGGATCCGGTCCAGGTTGCCGCTGTAGGGGTCCTTCATGGCGGCCAGCAGGAAGCTGGGCCGCTTGCCGGCGGGCGCCCTGCGGAGGTCGCCTCCCATGGGTACGCCCTTCGCGTACCCGATGCTCGCCGGCTGGCGCGTCATGGTGTCCTGCGCGGTGAAGTCCCAGCCGCCGAAGAAGCGGACGGTCATGCGGGAGCCCGTGGTGGCATAGGTCTCCTTGCGCTTCATGGCGTCGAAGACGGCCTCGCGGGTGTTCTCGGCGGCCCACACGGCCGCGTAGCCGGACGCGGCCTGCTGCCAGCCCATCACGTTGAGTTTCGGGTCCGGCGCCTGGATGACGACGTGCTCCCAGCGGTGCGGACCCGGCTCGACGCCCGAGTGCTTGCCGAAGAAGTTGTCCTCCTCCACCGCCGTCAGCGACGTGTGGGAATCGGTGCTGCCGACCATGCCGAACTTGTAGGGATTCACGCCGAGCCGGCGCTCCAGCTGCAGCCCGGTCTTGAGGGCCGAGCGGGCATACTCCCACTGGAGCATCTCCGGCTTCTTGAGCTGCGTGCCGGTGAGGTTCGACCGGTCCCAGGTCTCGTAGCCGGCGAACTCGTCATTGGGCGACAGGAAGGGGTGGGACTCGCCGTCGCCCTTGATCTGGGTCGCCTCGATC
>CAZTGY010000174.1:5195-6211 GCA_964613445.1 uncultured Chromatiaceae bacterium
CGATCAGCGGCTCGAAGCGGGCGCGGAGCGTGGCCATATCCTTCGTGAGCGGCTTGCCGTCGAAGGTCTCGACCGTGAACATCCGTCCGTTGCTGAGGTTGCCGTTGTGGGGAATCGCCAGCACCTCGGCGCCGGTCTCCTTCTCGAAGGCGGCCAGGTGCTTCCACAGGCTCTCGGGATTCTTGCTGTCGTACTGGGAATACGGCAGCGTGCGGTTCGCCACGCTGGCGCCGTCCCGGAAGACGACGTTCCGGTGCAGGTTGTCGCCGCCGATGGCCGTCCACTCGAAGCCGATAAGCGCGGTAAAGCGGCCCGGCTCGTTGTACTTGTCGGCGAGCGCCGTGTACGCCTGCCAGGCGTTCCGCACTGCCTTTTCGCTATTGATCGGCGGCACGTCGCCGGACAGCGAGCCGACGATGTCCATGGCTGCTGCGAAGATCCTGTCGCCGTCGCCGCTGGTCAATTCGCCGAACCACCTCTTCCCCGCCTCCGTGGACAGCACCTCCGGGTCGCCGCTCAGCAGCTGCGGCATGAGGCCGTACATCTCGGCGTGGTCGGCGATGACCAGGAAATCCAGCGGGCGGGACAGCTTCGCGCGCAGGCCGCCGGTGCTGGTGACCTCCTCGCCCCGCGCGAAGCGGAAGGCGTCCTCCTGGCCGACCCGGTTCATGGTACCGGCGTCCACCGAGACGGACGTGTGCAGGTGCGTGTCGCCCCAGAGGACCCGGGTGGGAAAGTTGCGGCCGGCGTAGGGCGAGAACTGGGGCCCGGCGACGCGGGCCAGGGCTTCCTTCGTGGGCGGCTCGTCAGCCCAGGCGTGGGTGGCGAACAGGCAGGCAATGAGCAGGGAAACCGTGACGTTACGCATGGGACCGACCTTCAGTCGCAGTTTGCTAGAAGCTCCAGGCGATGCCGAGGGCCGGGCCGCCCTGGCTGACGTCCATTAGGAACCGGTCGGCACCCTCGCCATCGTCGTAGTCAATGTCCAGCCAGCGGAAGCCAATGAGCATGCTGGC
>CAZTGY010000175.1:0-6193 GCA_964613445.1 uncultured Chromatiaceae bacterium
AGCGGTCTGCCAGGTATCCGCCGATCACCGGCGTGATGTACACGAGGGCGGTGTAGGCGCCGTAGATGACGCTGGCGCGCTCGTCCGAATAGAGCCAGTGCTTGGTCAGGTAGAAGATGAGCAGGGCGCGCATTCCGTAATAGGAAAAGCGCTCCCACATCTCCGTAAAGAACAGGACGAAAAGTCCCGGGGGATGACCGAAGTAGGTCTTGCCCGGAATGGTGGATCCGGACGACGTCATTCAGGCGGGCTTGTCACGCGCCGGCTGGTCGGCGCCTGCGGGCTGTGAAAGGATACGGGCCATCACGATCCCCGCTTCATACAGCAAATACATGGGTATCGCCAGCAGCGTCTGGGAAAACACGTCGGGAGGAGTCAGCAACATGCCCACGACGAAGGCGCCGAGGAACACGTACTGGCGGTTCCTCTTGAGTGATTCGATGCTGACCATGCCGGTCAACACCAGCAGCACCGTAGCCACCGGGACCTCGAAGGCCACGCCGAAGGCGATGAACAGCACGAGCACGAAGTCCATGTAGCTGTTGATGTCGGTCATGACCTGCACGCCACTCGGCGCCGCCGTCGCGAAGAAGCCGAACATGATCGGGAAGACGACCCAGTAGGCAAAGGAAACGCCGATGTAGAACAGGATCACGCTGGAGATCAGCAGCGGGACGGCGAGCCGTTTCTCGCGCCGGTACAGGCCCGGCGCCACGAATGCCCAGGCCTGGTAGATGACCAGTGGAATTGCCAGCATGATGGCCACGTAGAACGTGGCCTTGAACGTCGTGAGGAACGGTGACGCCACCTGGGTGGCAATCATCGTCGATCCTTTCGGCAGCTGGGACATCAACGGCCGCGCCACTGCCTCGAAGACCCGCTGCGTGAAGGGCAGGAGGCAGAGGAAGACCCCGAGAATTACTCCGACGGCTTTGAGCAGTCGCGACCGCAGCTCCAGCAGATGTGACATCAGGCTGGCCTCGGGCAGTTGCTCCGGGGCATCGTTGTGCTGAAGATCGTTGTCCGCCATGACCGTCGGGGGGCTCCCCGGCCTCAGGGCTGCGGGCGGTGCGCAGTCTCTGCGCTCTCGTCGGTCGCCACCATCGTCGGCTTCACCGGTGATTCCGGCGCGGCGCCGGGAATGAGGTCATCGGCTCCCGGGCGGTTGTAGGTGGGCTGGGGCGGCACTGGCGGAGGCGATGAATCCCGGGCAGTCATCCGGCGTTCCTCGGCCTCCAGCTCATCGCGGATCTGGGCTGTAAGGGTGCGCGCCATGCGCCTCGCCTGGCCGGCGTAGCGACCCATCTGGGAGGCGACCTTGGGCAGCTTCTCGGGCCCCAGCACGACCAGGCCAAGAACTGCGAGCAGGGCAAGCTCCCAGAAACCGATTTCGAACATCGCTGGTCAGCCCTTGTGGCAGGGTGATCAGGCGTTGCCGCTGCGCTCCGAATCCCGCTTGGCCGCGCCCGGATCCGGGAACTCCGCATCGGGCTTGCCCAGCTGGCGCGGTTCTTCCGCGTCCTTCTCGGCATCGCTCATGGCCTTCTTGAAGCCCTTGACCGCGCCCCCCAGGTCCTGGCCCACGTCCTTCAGGCGCTTGGTGCCGAAGATCATCACGACGATGAGCAGAACAATGAGAAGCTGCCAGATGCTGATGCCGCCAAGTCCCATGTGCGTCTCTCCGGTAAATTGCTGGGCGCTCGCCGCAACGTGGCCGAAAGGCCCTGCTAAGCGTTTAGGATAGCCTGATCGCGGTGCCGCTACGTGACAAAGATCACGGTCGCGTGACAGC
Source organism: uncultured Chromatiaceae bacterium (assembly GCA_964613445.1). Lineage (GTDB taxonomy): Bacteria > Pseudomonadota > Gammaproteobacteria > Steroidobacterales > SHZI01. Next base: position 1,793 of record CAZTGY010000175.1, read on the forward strand.
AACTGGCGGCACGCGCAGGGAAAACGTGACGGGACCACTATTGACGAGTTCGACTTCCATATCGGCGCCAAACTGGCCTGTCTGGACGCGCGGCCACCGGGAACCCGCCGCATTCACCAGATGTCTGAACAGGGCCTCAGCCTCGTCGGGCGGCGCTGCAGGCTCGAAGCCCGGCCGGTTGCCGCGGCTCGTGTCCGCCGCCAGCGTGAACTGGGGCACCAGCAGCAATTCGCCACCCACGTCCGTCACGCTACGGTTCATGCGCCCTGCGGCGTCGGGGAACACGCGGTACGCCAACAGACGTTCGGCCAGGCGCTCCGCGCCGGTCGTGGAATCACCGCGCTCGACTCCGACAAGGACCAGAAGGCCCTGGCCGATGGCAGCCACCGGGACACCAGAGACAGAGATTTTCGCCCACTTTGAGCGCTGCAGAAGACCTATCAAGACAATTTACCCCACTCTAGTCCTATTATGACGCTGTATATAGCAGTTATGACCCACTAGTGGCTTTTGTGAGGCCATGTGGGTTCTGTGAATCAATTCGTGCGTCCATGAACAAGCAAGTGGGGCGGCCCGTGCGCAATTACCGACTTCTGCTCCCGATGGTGGCTCTCGTCCTGGCCCTGGCCGGCTGCGGACCCGGCGAAGGGCCCGCCACCCCGGGTCCGGCCCTGAAGACCTATCGCTATGCCATGGATCAGGCCCCCACCACCCTGGATCCGGTGCAAGGGTCGAACATCTACGCCAATTTCGTCATCGTCAATGCCTACGACACCCTGTATTCCTACAAGTACCTCGCCCGGCCCTACGAGCTGAAACCCAACCTGGCCGAGGACTTTCCCACCATCTCGCCCGACGGCCTCGTGTACACCTTTCGCCTGAAGAAGGGCGTGCACTTCGTGGATGACCCCGCATTTCCCGGCGGTCGCGGCCGGGAAGTGGTCGCTGAGGACCTCATCTACTCCATCAAGCGCCACTTCGACCCGAAGAACCAGCCACAGGGCGCCTGGCTTTGGCAGGGGCGGATCGCCGGGCTCGAAGAATGGAAGGCAGCGGGATCCGACTACGATCAGCCCGTCAGCGGCCTCCGGGCCATCGATGACCACACCCTGCAGGTCCACCTCACCCGACCCTACCCCCAGCTGGTCTCGACGCTGGCCCAGGGCTACGCCGCACTGGTGCCCCGCGAGGCGGCGGAGAAGTACGGCAAGGGACTGGGCGTGCGGCCCGTGGGCTCGGGCCCGTTCAAGCTGATCTCCTTTGATACCGCGCGCGTCGTCATGGAGCGCAATCCCGGGTTTCGCCAGGAGCCCGTTGACCTGGCCTACGAAGGTTACGATCCAGCCACGCAGGCCTTCAGTGGCGTCCAGGCTATCCAGGGCCGCTCACCCCCGTTCGTGGACCGCCTCGAGTTCGACTTCATCAACGAGCCCAGCGCGTCCTGGACGTCCTTCACCAAGGGCGACGAGGTACAGCACACCGTGTTGCCCATCGAGCAGGTGGATCGGGTGCTGGCGAGCAAGGATCCCGTGACCCTCCGGCCCGAGTACGCCGCCAAGTACCACCTGTACGCGGGGCTCGAGGCCGGATTCATCTTCACGGCCTTCAACATGAATTTCCCCGACTTCGGGTATAACAGCGATCCGGACCGGCAGCGTCGCAACAAGGCACTTCGCTGCGCCATCATCAAGGGCTACGACTGGCCGGGCCGGAACGAGAGCTGGTACAACGGGCTCGGACGGATTTTCCCTGGCATCATCGTGCCGGCGAGCCCTGAGTTCGACCCGGACCTGTCCCGGGCCAGCGTGACGCGGGATGTGGAAGGTGCGCGGCAGCTGCTGCGGGACAATGGCTGGACACCCGAGAACCTGCCGAAGCTCGTTTATGGCACCACGGCCGGCACCACCGAGCGCCTGAACTTCGAGCAGTTCAGGGCCTGGATGCGCGATATCGGCTTTCCCCGGGAGAAGGTGGTGCAGAAGACCTACGCCACCTTCGGTGACATTTCCCGTGCCTGGAAGCGGAATCAGCTGCCGCTGGTCGCCAAGGGCTGGGGCCTGGATTACCCGGACGCCGAGAACACCCTGCAGCTCTTCTACGGGCCGAATGAGTCACCCGGCTCCAACGACGCCAACTGGAAGGACCCGGAATACGACCGGCTCTACGAACAGGCCGCCGTCATGCAGCCGTCCGAGGAACGCACCCAAATCTACCGTCGCATGAGCCAGATCGTCATCGATGACTGCGTGGCAATCACCGGCCTGTCCCGAACCCGGATCTACCTGTGGCACAAGAATGTCATTGCCGTGCCGGACCGGGAGATACTGGGTGGCTTCTGGCTCAAGTACGTGGATGTGCTGCCCACGACGGCAGCTGGCGAGGCGGCCCAGGCGGAAGAGGGCGCCTGACCGGTGGAGCTACTCCAGTACTCACTGCGCAAGCTGATCGGGGGCCTGCCCCTCATCATCGGGGTGACCCTGGTGAGCTTTGCGCTGATGGTCTACTTCGGCCCCGACATGACGTACCTGCTCCTTGGGAAGAATCCCACCCCGGAGCAGATCCTGGAGGTCCGACAGCAGCTCGGCTATGACCAGCCGTTCCTGCAGCGCTATCTCGGCTACCTGCGCGAGATCGTCACGCTCGATTTCGGCAATGCCTCCACCGGCGAGCCTGTTACGGAGCTACTGGCCAAGACGATTCCCGTCTCGCTGATCCTGATCCTGCCGGGCTTCATCCTGGGGCACGTGGTGGGGCTGCTCCTCGCGCTGGCCGCGGCCCACTGGCGGGGCCGCTGGCCCGACAAGCTGATCATGGCGGTGGCGGTGACGGGCATGAGCGTCAGCTTCCTCATCGTCATCATCGGCTTCCAGATCGTGCTGAGCTCCAGTGACGGGCTCGACCTCTTTCCGGTCCGTGGCTGGGACGCCAGCTCCCTGCGCAGCTATCTCACCCACGTCACGGTGCCGACCCTGGCCACCATGTTCGTGGCTCTGGGCTACGAAACCCGGTTCTACCGGTCAATCATCGTGGAGGAGATGGGCCGGGATCACGTGCGCACCGCCAGGGCCTTCGGCCTGCCCGAAACGCGGATCTTCTTCCGCAACATCCTGAAGAACTGCCTGATTCCGATCATCACGCGCATCATGTTCTCGATTCCGCAGGTGGCCATCGGCGGCGCGCTGCTCATCGAGAGCTACTTCGGCATCCCGGGGATAGGCAAGGCCACCTACGAGGCGATCATTACCGGCGACCAGCCGGTGCTGAAGGCCGTCGTCAGCCTCACCGCAATCCTCTTCGTGCTGGTGGTGGTCCTCACCGATATCCTTTACCGGGCTGTGGATCCGCGGGTGACTCTCAAGTGAGCGCCGTGGCACTGTCGCGCGCGGCGCCGGTCCGGATCCGGGGAGAGTCCCTCTGGCGCAAGGCGGCCCGCAAGTTTGCCCGCGACCGGCTTGGCATGGCCGCACTGTGCGTAGTGCTGGTCTACCTCGTGGCGGCCGTCGGCGTCTGGTTCGGCTGGTGGGCCATGGGCTGGCCCGATCTCGTCGGGACGAAGTGGCAGCCAGCGTCAGGCGCGCACTGGTTCGGCACCAACATCATCGGCCAGGACATCTTCGACCGGGCGATCTACAGCACCGCCACTGCCTTCGAGGTCGGGCTGATCGTGGCACTCGCTGCGACTGCCCTTGGGGCCATCCTGGGAGGCTTCGCCGGCTTCTTCGCCGGCACCTGGATCGACGAGGTGCTGGTCTGGATGATGGGCGTGCTCGACGCCATCCCCTTCTACCTGTTCGTGGCGGCCGTCGCCTATGCACTGACGGACAATCCCTGGGCCATGCACGTGGCAATGATCTCCACGTTCTGGGTTGGTACCGGCCGCCTCATCCGGGGCGAGGTCATCAAGCTGCGGGGCATGGAATATGTGGAGGCTGCCCACTCCATCGGCCTGCCGGAAGTCGTGATCCTCTTCCGCCATATCCTGCCGAACACCTCCCACATACTGCTCGTGCAGGCTTCAGTGATGTTCGTGGGCGCGATCAAGGCCGAGGTCATCCTGAGCTTCCTCGGGCTGGGCATCAAGGACGGCATGAGCTGGGGCCTCATGATCGACGAGAGCACAAAGGAGGTTCTCGCCGGCTTCTACAACAACTTCCTCGCCGCCTCGCTGCTGATGTTTGGCCTGGTGATGGCCTTCAATGCCATGGCGGATGCCCTGCAGGATGCCCTCGACCCGCGGAAGGTCGGCTGATGCCAGGCGACGCCAGGGCGCCGGTGCTCCGCATCCGCGGCCTTTGCGTGGACTTCGTCACGGAGGAGGGCGTGATCCGGGCCGTGGACGGGGTGAGCTTCGACGTGCAGCCAAACGAGACGCTGGGCATCGTGGGCGAGTCGGGATGCGGC
>CAZTGY010000176.1:0-6165 GCA_964613445.1 uncultured Chromatiaceae bacterium
ATTTGCGAACGCAAATACCCAGATCCCAAACCCGGTGCCTCTTATCTCCTCCAGAGGATGACGCCGATGAAGCCGAAGAAGGTCGCGGCCATGAACCAGAACTCGTTCACGCCGTAGTGCTCGACCCCGAGGCGGGCGAGCTGCTCGAAGCCGATGAAGGCCGCCGTGTAGACCAGCGCGCAAAGCGAGGCGCCGACCTTCCAGGCTAACGACCGGGGCTGGCCCTTCACGCCAACCCACCACCACACCAGCAGGTAGATCACCGTGTAGGTGTTCAGCATGGTCATCCAGAAGGGAGCCTTCTGGAAGTAGTGGTTGATCCAGAAGGCGCCGGCACCCATGAAATTCATGAGCACGTACCGCCACTCGGCGAGCGGCGTGCGCAGCAGCTTCTCCCACATCAGCACCAGGAAGATGTAGACGGTCCATGTGCCGAACAGCAACTCGTAGAACTGGACCTTGCCCGCCCAGGCCGGATCGATCACGAGCATGCGTTACCCCAGTTCGCTGCAGGAAGAACCGTACTTGAAGCAACTGTAGCAACGATGATGCTCGAGCAGCACCCGGGCGTGGAGGGCGTCCGCCAGTGAGTCGCCCTGGTCGTACCGGGGGTCGTCGTCCACCAGCGTGCATGCGTAGAGCCGCATCCGGCCCCCCTGCTTGACAGCCATCTTGCTGAACGCGCACATGAAGGCACGGCGGGTGGCCTCGGTCTGGTAGCGCGTCATGCAGTCCGCGGTGATCCGCGGCACCTGCCGCAGTTCACCGGGCGTCCCGAAGTCGGGGAACGACACGATGCGCAGGTCGGCCGGCAGCCCCTCGGCGGCCAGCAACTGCCGGAACTCACGGTCCACCCCGGATTCATCGCAACCGGGTTGCATCTGCCGGGCCAGGGACACGCCGAAGCCGGCCTTGTGCAGCGCCCGCAGTCCCTGGAGGGCGAGGCGGAAGTTGCCGGCCCCGCGGCCCGCGTCGTGCCGCGCCTCGTCGGCGAAATCGATGCTGACCCGGAACGCGATCGGGTGCGCCGTGCCGGACAGCTTGCGGATCTGGGCGATGCGGCGCAGGACCGGGGCCGTGCCATTGGTCAGGACGAGGCACGGCCGGAAGCTGGCCGCGTACTCGAGGATGGCCACCATGTCCTTCACCACGAAGGGCTCGCCGCCGGTGAAGGAGAACTGCCGGACGTTCAGTGCCACCGCGGCGTCGACCAGCGGCCGCACGTCGGCCAGCGTGATCCGCTGCAGGCGGCCATCCCCGGGGCGCGACCCTTCCAGGCAGAACGGGCAGTCCAGGTTGCACGCCGTGCCGGTGTGAAACCACAGCTCGTCCAGGGCGTGGGGCTGGATCCAGCCCGTGGCCCCGGCGGCGGAAGGGACCGGCGCTGGCGCCGGAAACGGCGTCATAGCGCGTCGCTGTCCGGATCCGCCAGTGCGACCGGGCCGAGCGGCTGGTACCGGCGGGCCAGCCTGCGGGGCGGCACGCCCGCCATGTAGGCCAGCGCGAGCAGGCGATTGCCCGCGCTCCGCCGGAGCCAGCCATCCCGTTCCCAGCGCCGCGGCGAGACGCCGATGGCGGCAGGAACCCGCGTGAACTCACCGTGCGCGCGCAGCGCGCGGACCAGCGGCACTTCCTCGAAGAGCGGCGTGTCCGCAAAGCCGCCGACCGCATCGTAGGTGGCGCGGCCGGCGAACAGGCCCTGGTCGCCGTAGGGCGTGCCGAACCGGGTCCGCCAGTTGATCAGTTGCGCCAGGGCCCGCTTGTACCAGGTGGGCTGGCCCGCGAAGCGGAAGGTGAAGTAACCGCCGGTCGCCCCTGCAAGATGGCTGGCCCGGATCAGGCCCACGCCATCCTCGGGCGGCTCCGCATCGGCGTGCAGGAACCAGAGCACGTCGCCGGACGCACGCAGGGCTCCCGCGTGCAGCTGGTGGCCGCGGCCCGCCCGCGTGCCCACGTAGACGCAGCGGAAGCGGCGCGCGATGCTGCGGCAGCCCGCGCTGGAACCGCCATCGACGATCACGATTTCGTCCGGTGGCACCGGCAGGCCGCGCAGGCGGCCGAGCAGGCGGGTGAGCATTTCGTTGTCACCGATGACGGGGATCACGACGCTGACCGAGGGCGGTGAGGAATCGCTGGTGGCAGTCGTGGCCGGGTCCGGGCCGAACAGGTGCACGACGGTGCCGGCGGAAGCGTTCATGCGCGGGAGTATCCCAGACTGGCCAGCGCCCGGTACAGGGCGCGCCGCCCAGGCCGCGCATCGGCCGCAAGGTCTGCGGCGAGCCGGTGGAGATCGGCCGGAACGTCCACGTCATAACGTGGCTCGAGATTGCAGACGGTGAGGCCGGCAGAGTCGCAGCTGGCCTGCAATGCGGCGTGCAGGCGGTCGCCGCTCCACGGCAGGCCGGCAAGGTCGGGCCAGGGGCACCGGCTGCCCATGCAGGTAACGCCGCCATCGAGCGCCGGGCCGAGCACCACGTCGTGGGTTGCCAGGGCCGCGGCCGCCCGCGAGTAGTCGGCGGGCGCCAGGACCGGTGCGTCGCTGCCTATGTAAAGCAGCCGGGCGTGGCCGCGGTCGCGGAGCACCCGGTCCACGGCGCCGAGCCGCTCGCCGAGGTTGCCGGCGGGTTGGGGCACCACGTCGTCGAGGGCCACGGGCAGTGACCGCGCCCAGGATTCGTCCCCGGCCTCGGCGGGCGACAGGACCCGCGGCCCTTCCCAGGCGGCCAGGTCCTCCAGGGTCGTGGCCAGGAGCAGCTGGCTGATCGCCAGCGTTGCCGCTTCACCGAGTTCCGCGACCAGCCGGCGCTTGCCCACGCCGGGTGCCGGGCGCCGGCAGAAGGCGACCAGCGTGACGGGTCCGGCCGGTGCCTTGATCACGGTTCCACGCTGGCCGCCGGCTGGCCCGGCGAGCCCGGAAAGTCAAGCCGCAATTGGGCCGGGAAATCCCTGATTAGTGCGTTGCGAAATGAGCTTGCACGGCGGCCCAATGGCAGAAAATAGGTTTTGCAATCAGTCATTTGGGCGCCTCGACTTGCCATAACGCGGCAACCTCCAGCGACCATTTTCGCGCAGGGTGCAGGGTGGGAGCAGATGTATATACTGGCCACCTGCTCGCGGCTTCAGCCCCCTTCAATCGAACAAGCCCGGCGGTCCGAGTTCCAGTCTGGCCATAGGTCCCGTGTCGGGGTACTTCTTGCCAGATTTGCTCGGGGCGCCGGGCCCCTGCTTCGCCGCCCGCGCCCGGTCCACCTGTCACTTTCGGCACAGCTGCCTGCGCTCGGACTCGAGCGCCGCCAGCTTCTGCCGGTAGGTTCGTCCTTCCCGCGCCGAGTAGCCCAGGCGCAATTTCAGGCGCAGGTCTGCAATGCGATTCTCGAGGCGCAGGCAGCGGAGCTCCGCATCGTCCGCCGCCGCGCTGGCGCTTCCGGCAGCCAGTGCGATGACCAGCATGAGTGCAACTCGCGGCATGGGTAGGCTCCTCGTGCGCTGAGTCTTGCAGCGTCGCCCGGTAGCGCGGCAGAAGCGAGTCACAAATGCACCGTGATCATCGGCATTTGGGCCCCGGTCGCGCCTGAAGGCGCTCCTACGGCGTCGGAGCCGGCAGCGGCCGCCGGGCAATGATGAATTCCTCGACGGGCCGGCCGCCGATCAGGTGTTCCTGGATGATCCGTTCCAGGACTGCCGGCGTGCAGGACCGGTACCAGATGCCGTCGGGATAGACGAGGGCGACGGGCCCCGCCATGCACACCTGCAGGCAGTTCGCCTTGGTCCGGTACACGCCGCCGCCCGGTGCCAGGTTGAGTTCCCGGAGCCGCCTCTTCAGGTACTCCCAGGATTCCAGGCCGGCCTCCCGCGTGGAACACTTCGGCTTCGTCTGGTCGCTGCACAGGAAGATGTGACGGCGCGTGGCATCGATGCCCAGCTTCCTGACCTGGGCGGCAATTTCCTCGCTGTCCATCTAGTGACGCTCCAGGAACCCCAGCAGCAGCTTCGCAAACGCAGACTTCTGCTCGCGGCCTGCCACGACGTGGGCAACATCGCCCATCAGCACACCCTCCGCGCCGGGAATGCCGTGCTCCAGCGGCAGCGTGGTGCGTGGTCCCGTCACCTGGTCCTGGCCGGAGTGAATGATCAGCGTGGGCACGCGGACCTGCGGGAGCCGGGCGCTCACGTCATGGGCCAGGCACGCGGCCACCAGCCGCGCGTGGGCGGGGTAGCGGCCGTTGAGCTCGCTCCAGGGTCCCTGCGGGCCCAGCAGCCGTTCCCGGTTGGCGTTGTAGTAATCCGGCAGGAAGGACATCAGGCAGACGTGCTTCTGGAAGGCGAGGAAGCCCGAGTCCCGATGGATGTCCCGGAACATCTCCAGCTGCCCGTAGAGGAAGGGGTCCACGCTGGCCCAGGCTCCCATGTTCACCATGCTGCGCACCAGGTCGGGACGCGCGAGCGCCACTTCCTGGGCAATGCAGGCGCCCATGCCGACGAGCCCGACGAAGTGCACCCGGGACCAGCCCAGGTGGTCGAGCAGCCCGATGACGTCGGCGGCGTGCAGCGCCATGGTTGGCGCCCGCGTCACCTCGTCCGTGGACTGCCCGATGCCCCGGTAGTCGATGATCAGGACCCGGTACCGGGCCGTCAGGCCCCGCGCCAGGTGCCGCTCTCCACCGTGGCAGTAGGTGCCCCAGCCCCCCATGCAGATGGCCAGCCCGGACCCGCCGTCCGGCGGGCCGTGCACCTCGTAATACATGGCATGGCCGTTGATCTGCGCAGTGGGCATGACGGTCTCCGGAGCGGCGCTGCGGCGATTATGGCTGAAACTGCCACACCCTTCTGTCATCCCACGCAGGCCCCGCATGCAAGCGCAGACCAACGAAGCCCACGCCGCCAAGGGCACCGAGACCAAGACCATCATGGAGTTCCTGGCCGAGAATCCCAACGTGGACGTCTCCAGGGCCTGGGAGCGCTGCTGGAACATCCATTCGAAGATCACGGAGCGCATCCAGGCCCGCTTCGACGTCAGCCGCCATCCGTCGACGGCAGGCGAGGACTACTGGGCCTCGCCCGACGGCCAGCTCGAGGGCTGCTTCAAGGCCTACTCCGGCAGCGAGGTGGACTGGCTGGTCCATTCGTGGCTCGGCAACCGCAAGGCGAGCATCCTCGACATGAATGCCACGGCCTTCCTCAGCCAGCAGAGCCGGGTACCGCATCTCGGCATCATCTTCGGCACCATTCCCAAGCTGTATTTCTACGCGGAGTACACGCCGCGCGTCGACCTGCGCACCAACTATGACTACCTGCTGAAGTATTACGAGCCCGCGAACGAGGAGTTCCTGAAGTTCCGCAGCGATCCGCAATGGACCCGCTTCGTCAGCCACGGCACTTATCTGCGCGCCATGATGTCGCCGATCGCGACCAGCTCCCATGCCGAGCTGAATGACGACAACATCGGCACCTGCGAGAAGTTCCTCGTGAAGTTCGTGGACCGCTGGTTCAGGTGGCTGGACGATGCCGACGCGGTTCCCGAGAACGAGCGGGCGGCCCAGCAGGAATACGATTACAAGGTGCGGGAGCTGGGCTACCGCACGGACCCGATGAACGTGCTGCCGCAGAAGGTGCTCGGCCTGCAGGAATTCAATCGCCGGCTGGAAATGCGCATTGGCACCCGGCAGATGGCGGAGACCCGGGGGCGCTGGAAGTAGGGCTGGTGCCTATGGTTGTCGGGTAGTCACCAGTGCGAGCCGGAACCGGAGGATTGCCGTTCCGGCCCGCACAGGTCAGGCCGTCAGGAACAGGGTGAAGACGAGCACGGGCACGAGCAGGGCCACGGTGGCCAGCATCACTTCGCCAAGCACTTCGATATCGTTGAAATTGAAATTCCGGAACATCATCCACTCTCCATGTGTAGTCGTGCGTAGTCGGTTTGATAGTCAGCCCCAGTCCATGGGGTGCGCGTACTATAGGGACCGCGCGTTGCAGTTTCCTTTCACCCGGGTAACACCCTGTAACACTTTGTAACGGTCAATCACCCTTTTGAGACAAGGGCTTAGAATGAGGTCGTGAACAGCGACACAGCAGCCCGAAAAGCGCCGCGCATTACACCGGAACGTGCCCCGGAAGACTGTGACCCATGACACGAATTCTCCTCATCGACGACGTCGAGAAGCTGGG
>CAZTGY010000177.1:0-965 GCA_964613445.1 uncultured Chromatiaceae bacterium
ATCGGCGGACTGCACATCTGGCATTTGTTGATCATCCTGCTGATCTGCGTGGTGATCTTCGGCACCAAGCGGCTGAAGGACATCGGCAGCGACCTGGGCGGCGCGGTGAAGGGCTTTCGCCAGGCGATGTCCGATGCCGAAGCCCCGGCAGACGCGCCGCGCCAGCTGGGCAACGCGCCCGACGAGGGTCCGAAGGATGGCCGGACCGGGGACGCGCGGAACGGCGCCACCCGCGGTGACGCCAACCGGGGTTGACCGCCGGTCCGCGGCCGGCGTGACATAACCTCGCCCCGTCGCGGGGCCCGTTTGACAGCGCCCGGGCAGCGGCCTAACGTCGGTCGGACCCAGGGCCAGCTGCTCAAATAAGAATGCACCCTGCCTCGACCGTCCGCGCGGCATTGCTGCTGCTCCTTGCCGGCAGCGTGCCGGACGCGTGGGCCGCCGCCGCGCAGTGGCACGTGGACGGCGTCATCAAGGGCACCTACTGCGGCTTCCCGACCCAGTGTCCCGCCAACGACCTGCGCCCGATCGTCGGCAACTTCACCTTCGATTCGGTGACCGGGGTGGTCTCGAACGTCGCGATCCAGTACCGGGGCGCGACGTGGACCTACGGCAGGCGCGTCAGTTCCCGGGCTCTCGCCTTCCACCCGGCCAGCTCCGCCAACTTCACCGGGACCGACTACCTCCAGATCTATCTCGCGCCGGGCTACGCCGACGGCGCGGGCAGCTACACGGTCGGGCCCTATCCCTGGACGTTGCCGGCGAGCCTGAACGAGGCCCAGTGCCAGAACAGCGGCTGCACGACCAGCAGCCAGGTGAATGCCGACGGCATCAGCGGGCTCGTGCAACGGATGCGGCTCGATGCGGTCGACGCCTACCCGGCCGCGCTGCGCGGCTTCGTGGGCGGCACCGGCAACCTGCCGGCCCTGGTGGCCGCGGCCCCGGCCAAGGGCCTGGTCGCCGAC
>CAZTGY010000177.1:975-6137 GCA_964613445.1 uncultured Chromatiaceae bacterium
CGTCACGCCCCTCATCGTCCGCTGGCAGGGCTGGACCCCGAATCCGGTGGCCATCAGCATCAGCGACGAGAACAGCGGCACGGCGGACGTGGGGGCCCTGGGCTGCGCGGCCGGCGCGCCGTGCTCGCCGGCGTCGGCGACCTCGGTCCTGGTCACGCCGGTGCAACAGGCGAATGGGATGTACGTGGCACCGGTCGTGCTGACCGCGCCACTGAACTTCGTCCGCACGTTCGCCGACGAGAGCAAGGGCGCGCAGTCCCCGCGCCAGATTCGCCTCAACGCCGTGGTGACCGGGGACACCGGCAACCCGCCGCTCCAGCCGCTCACCGGCCAGCTCGAGCTGCACCGCCCGCCCGTCGTGCTGCTGCACGGCCTCTGGTCGTCCGGAAGCACCTGGAACCTGGCCCTGCAGGGTGACACGCGGTTCTTCACGGGCCAGCCGTTCGACTACCGTGGCAGCAATGCGGCGGCCTTCGTGACCAACCTCGTCGTGCCCCGGGCCGCGGTCGCGGATGCCGTCGTGGGGGTTCGCGCGCTCGGCATCGCCGCCACCCAGGCGGACGTGGTTGGCCACAGCATGGGCGGCCTGCTCTCGCGCCTGTTCATCGCGGGCTACAAGAATGCCGCCTATCGCCGCCCCGACAATTTCCAGGGCGGCGACATCCACAAGCTCATCACGCTGGACACGCCCCACACGGGCTCGGAGCTGGCCAACCAGCTGATCACGGAATCGGGCCAGCTACTGCCCTTCGGCGAGCTCATGGCCGAGTACGTCGACGACAAGTGCGTCACCTGTGGCGCCGTCCGCGACCTGCGGGTCGGCAGCGCCGTGAACCTCGCCATGCCCGGGGCGGACGTCCCGGTGCACGCCATCGTCGGCACCGGCGGCTCGGACTTCCTCGGTGGCGGGATCAGCTGCAACGCCGACACGACCACGCTCGCCATCGCCAACGTCGGGAAATTCGATCCCAACGACTACCTGCAGATCGCCTTTGGCCAGCAGAACCACGACCTCATCGTCAGCGCCCGCAGCCAGGAGGGGCGGCTGGCCAGCGGCTACACGACCACCCTGGGCCTGGTGGGCGGCGGGGCCTGTGCCATGCACACGAGCGTGACCTACGACCCCCGGGTCAGCAACCGCGTCATCCAGCTGCTCAATGCCCGCACCGACGGGCCGTCGTTCGCGGCCAGCCTGCCGCCAGCGCCGGGCGGGTCGCCCCTCCAGCCCCTCCGCATGCAGGACGCCGCGGCGCCGGCCGGGCCCGACGTGCAGGTCGGCACGGCCGCCCTGGCCGAGACCCTGCAGATCACGAGCCCGCTGCCCGGTGCGGTGGTCGCGCCGGGCGACCTGGTGCCCGTGAGCATCCAGGTTCCCGCGGGTACCACCCCGAACGTGATCCTCGTGCTCTCGGCGGCCGGGGTCACGGTGCTCGAGGGTGGCGCGACGAGCGGCCAGCTGCTGATCGCTGCGGAGGCGATCGGGGCCGTCCCGATCAAGGCGCTCGGCTTCGACGATGCCGGCCAGGCCTCGTCGGCGCCGCCGGTCGTGATCAGCGTGTCTACCCCGTCGCCGCTGAACGCCCTGACGACCAATTATTCGACGATGACGCTCAACGCCGACACCCCGATCCGGCAGATTGCCGTGTCCGGTACCTACGCGGACGGCGTCAGGCGGGACCTCACGCGGGGCGCGGCGGGCACCGGGTACGCCACGGGCAACGCCACCGTGGCGACGGTCACGCCGGACGGCCTGGTCACGGCCAGGCAGCAGGGCAGTACCAGCCTGCAAGTGACCAACGGGGCGCGGGTGGCGACGGTCGCCGTCGTGGTTACCGAGGCCATTGCCGATGCCGACGCGGACGGCGTGCCCGACCCTGCGGACAACTGCAGGATGGCGGCCAATGCGGACCAGTGCGACAGCGACAGTGACGGCTATGGCAACCGCTGCGACGGAGACCTCAACAACAACGGTGCCACCAATGCCCAGGACACGACGCTCTTCCGTGCCCAGCTCGGGCAGCCCAGTGCGCCTCCCGGGTACAACGAGGCCGACTTCAACTGCAGTGGCGTCGTCAACGCCCAGGACACGACGATGTTCCGCGCCCTGCTGGGCTCGCCGCCCGGGCCATCGGGGCTGGTCGGCACGCCGTAGGGGGCCGGTTCGGAAGCGGGAAGTCCCCCCGGTTACACTAGCCCCATGCCGACCCTGATCGAACGGGCCCGTAACGCCAGCCTCGCCCTGTGCCTGCTGCTGCTCGCCGCCCCTGGTTCTGCCCAGGATTCGCCGCCCTCGGCCGCCGCCCCGGCCGAGGCGCCCGCAGCCTCCGCCGTCGAGGCCCGGCCCGCCACGGCGGCGGAGCTCGTACTGCGGCTCGACCAGGTCGGCAACCGGCTCGCCGAGATCAACGAGTACCTGCGCAAGCCGGCGCCGGACCTGGCGGGCATCGCCGTGGCCTTGCCCGGCAAGACCCAGGAAGCCCAGTCGGTGCTGGGCGCGGTTGACGCCGGCGACCTCTCGGAGGCCGAGGTCGTGGAGTTGATGGCCACCCGCCAGAAGCTCCGGAACCTGGATCGCATCTTCGACAAGTGGCGCCAGCGGCTCAAGGTGGAGGTCGAGGTCCTCGATCCGTGGCGCGAGGAACTGCGCGCGGACGCCAGTTTCCTGCGCGAGGCTGCCCGCCCGCCCGGGCCGGACGTGGACGCCAGCCAGGCCGACCTGCTCTCGCCCGCGGTGCGCGCGCGCCTGACGGAACTCGCCGATGACCTCGAGGCCACCCGCAAGCCGCTGCTGAAGCGGCTCGACGTGATCGTCGGCGCCGACGTGCGCGTCGGGCAACTGCAGAGCTCGCTCCGGGACCTGCAGACGCAGCTCGACACGGCGCGTCTCCAGCGCCAGGAGCAGCCGCTGGCGATCACCGCGCGGCCGCTCTGGAAGGTGCCGGACAAGCTCGGGCCGCCGATCAGGGTGGCGCGCCAGAATGTCACGACCCTGGCCGGCGGCGTCCGCGACTACCTCGATGGGCGGCCGGCGCCGCTCACCGCGTTCGTGCTGATCCCGCTGGTGCTGCTCGTCGCTGTCCAGCGCCTGCGCCGCTCGATCCTTGCCAAGGGGGAAACCGAGGCCGACGAGCTGCTCACCCACCATCCGGTGACGGTCACGCTGCTGGTCTGGACGATCATCGGGCCGAGCCTGTTCCTGCCCGACATGCCGCTCGGGATGACCCTGATGCGGGGCTTCCTGGCGGTTGCCCTGCTGTGGCGGATCCTGCCGGTGCTCGTGACGCCGGACGAGGCGCGGCCCGTCAAGGGCCTCCTGCTGCTGGCCGCGGCCTTCCAGGTCCAGCTCATCGCCCTCGGCGACGACTGGTACGGGCGGGTCGTGACCGTGCTGCTTGGCCTCATGGCCTTGCTCGTCTTCCGGGACCTCGCCCGCCGCTCCGCGGGCGAGCCGGGCGGCCGCGCGCTGTTCCGCCGTGCCATCCACGCGGCCGCCGTGGCGGCGCCTTTCGCCATTGCGGTGGGCCTGGTGGCCGAGGTCGCCGGCGCGCGTGCCCTGAGCGCCCAGGCCATCGGCGGCATCGTCTTCGTCACCCTGGCGCTCTGCGCGCTGCTGGCGGCCGACATCATCCTGCGCTCCGTCCTCGACGCCTGGGTCAGCGGGCCGGGCGCGCGCTGGCTCCGCGGCGTCAGGAACTGGCCCGAGGCGATCCGGTCCTGGGGGCGGCGGGTGATCCGGCTGGGGCTGCTGGTTGCCCTGCTCAACGGCCTGCCGTCCATCCTCCCCATCCTGGAGCCGGTCTGGAATGGCATCGGGCTGTTCCTGCGCACGCCCGTGACGGCCGGCCAGCTCAACCTGTCGCTGGGCGACGTGCTGTGGTTCTTCGTCGGCATCGCGCTCGCGCTCGCCGTGGCGCGGTTCGTGCGCTTCATCCTCGACGAGGACGTCCTGCCGCGGATGCCGCTGGCGATGGGCGCCGCGTCGGCAGCCTCGCGCCTGATCTACTACGCGCTGGTGGTGGCCGGCATCCTGTTCGCGCTGGCCGCGTCCGGCGTGGAACTGTCCAAGCTCACGCTGCTCGTCAGCGCGCTCGGCGTCGGCATCGGCTTCGGCCTGCAGAACATCGTCAACAATTTCGTGTCCGGGCTCATCCTGGCGATCGAGCGGCCGGTGCGGGAGGGCGACCAGGTCACGCTCGGCACGACCACCGGCCGCGTGGAGCTCATCGGCCTGCGGGCCACGCGCATCCGGACCGCCGACGGCGCCGAGGTCATCGTGCCGAACGCCAGCCTGATCGCGGGCGAGGTCACCAACTGGACGCTCAGCGACCGCGCGCGCCGCATCGACATCGCCGTCAGCGTGGGCTACGACAGCAATCCCGTTCGCGTGCAGGAGCTGTTGATGGAGGCCATCCGCGATCTGCCCGGCGTGGCGCCGCACCCGGTCCCGATGACGGCATTCCGGGGCTTCGGCCCCAGTTCGCTCGATTTCAGCCTGCTGTTCTGGACGCACGACATCGACGACCGGCTGGCTGCGGAGAGCGAGGCGCGGGTGCGCGTGCTCGGGGCCCTGCGCGACGCGGGCATCGAGATCCCCTTCCCGCGCATGGACGTGCGGGTGCGGGACGCCGCTCCCGGGCCCGACCCTGGCCTGGCGCCGCCCGGCCCCACGGCCTGACCGCCCGTCGTCCCGGCCAGCGGGGCGCTCCGGTTCGCGCCCGAACTGAGAGTTGAATCACGCAGGCGCCGCGCCGCCGGGGTTAGGTTAGCCGCTGGAAAACCACGTGCCGGAGCGCCCTGTGAGCTGGCTGCGATTCTTCAAAAAGGACGACGACGAGCCCGCCCGGGCGGAGGCCGTGACGCCGCGGCAGCCAGCCGCAAAAGCCGCGCCCAGGGTCAAGGCGGAGCCTACCGCCGGCTACGGCGCCAATCCCTATGACACCTACACCTGGGAGCTCCACACGGAGCCCGATGGCGAGCGCCAGCTGAAGCGCGCCCACCTCATCGACAGCCGCCCGAAGCAGGATGGCGAGTCCTTCAATCCCTACGACACCGGCAAGTTCAGCGGCGGCTGGTAGGAGCGCCTTCAGGCGCGACCGGGTCTCCCCCGGCGAGAATCGAGTCCGCGAGTCTCTCGGCGGGGGAGACCCGGTCGCGCCTGAAGG
>CAZTGY010000178.1:0-6130 GCA_964613445.1 uncultured Chromatiaceae bacterium
CCGGTCACCGTGACTGAACCCGACGCACAGCAGACCGAGGCCCGGCCGCCCTGGCGGGCCGCAGCGGCCCTGGCCGGGGACAGCCAGCAGGCCCTGGCGGACTGGCCGGCGGAGCGGCGCGCCACCGCCCTCGCCCGCCTCGATGCCAGCGGGCTCCCGGACGGCAGCGACGAGGAATGGCGCTATACCAGCCTCGCGACCTGGGGGCAGCGCTGGTCGGCCTACCTGGCCGCCGCCGGCCAGCCCGCCCGGCCGGCGACGCCTGCGGCACCGGCGATCCAGCCCGGGACCGTCAGCGTGCAGCTGGTGGACGGCGTGCTCGCCGCGGGAGCGGTCGCCACCCTGCCGGGCCTGTTCATCGGCTCGCTCCGTGAGCTGCCGCCGGGGCGGCGCGCCCGTGCCCTGAACCTGCTCCGGCAGTCGGATGGAGTGCCGCCGGAAGCCCTCGTGGACCTGAACTCGGCGCTCGTTGCCGACGTGCTGCTGGTCGCGACCGATGCGGGCCACAACCTGGAAGGCATGCCCGTGCACCTCGACCTCCGGGGCAGCGGCGCTCCGGCATTCGGCCAGCCGCGCGTCCTCGTGGACGTGGCTCGCGGCAGCCGGCTCACCCTCAGCATCGAGCACTCGGGAATGGACGGCACCCTGGCCAACGCGGTGACCCAGGCCTGGATTGCCGACGGCGGGCACCTGGACCTGGTCCGCGCCCAATGCCTGCCGGACGACGGGATGCTGACGGACACGAGCCGCATCGAGCTTGCCGCCGGCGCCTCCGCGAAGATCACCAGCGTCGACCTGGGCGGCCTGCTGAGCCGGCAGTCCATGACCGTGGTGCTGGCCGGCGCCGGCGCAGACGCCACCGTGGATGGCCTCTTCCTCGCGGATGGCAGTCGCCACATCGACAACCGCACGCGACTCGAGCACCGGGCGCCGCGAACCACCAGTCGCGAGTCGTTCAGGGGCCTGGCCGACGGCCACGGCCGCGGCATCTTCAACGGCAAGATCATCGTCATGCCCGGTGCCGCGGGCAGCAATGCCGCGCTTTCGAACCGCAACCTGCTGCTCGCGGCCACCGCCGAGATCGACACCAAGCCGGAACTGGAGATCCACGTGGATGACGTGCGGTGCAGCCACGGCGCCACGACGGGCCAGCTGGACGCCAACGCCCTCTTCTACCTCCGCTCCCGGGGACTGGACCCCGACGCGGCGCGCCAGGTGCTGACGGGCGCCTTCCTGCGCGAGGCCCTGGGCGCGATCGCGCTGCCAGCGCTGCGGGCCCGCCTGGAAGCCCGCCTGCAGGACAAGCTCGGGGCCAGCCCGGCATTCGCCGGGCCGGGTGCGGAACCATGACCACGATACCGGCAGGAACACGCCAGGACGCGGCACCGGCTGGTCCTGCGGCGCCCATCGACGTCGCGGCCATACGCCGCGACTTCCCGATCCTGGCCCAGCAGGTCAATGGGCACCCACTGGCATACCTGGACAACGCCGCGTCGTCCCAGCGGCCGCTCCAGGTCCTGGATGCCGTCCGGCACTACTACACCCACGACCACGCGAACGTGCACCGCGGCGTGCACACCCTGAGCCACCGGGCCACGGACCTCTACGAGGGCGCGCGGGAAACGGTCCGGGCGTTCATCAACGCGGCGTCCGTGCGGGAGATCGTCTTCACCCGCGGGACCACCGAGGCGATCAACCTGGTGGCGTTCAGTCTTGGCCAGCGCCTGGGGCCCGGCGACGAGGTCCTGGTAACGACCATGGAGCACCACTCCAACATCGTGCCCTGGCAGCTGCTGTGCCAGCGGAGCGGCGCCGTGCTCCGGGTGGCGCCCATCAACGATGCGGGCGAACTGCTGTTCGACGAGTTCGTGCAGCTGCTGGGCCCGCGCACGAAGCTGGTGTCGGTGGCCCACGTGTCCAACGCTCTCGGGACGGTCAATCCCGTGAAGGCCATGGTCGCCGCGGCCCGGGCGCGGGGCATTCCCGTGCTTCTGGACGGCGCGCAGGCAATCGCGCACGAGGCCGTGGACGTCCGCGACCTGGACTGCGATTTCTACGCCTTCTCGGGCCACAAGATGTGCGGGCCCACCGGCACGGGCGTGCTCTACGGCCGCGAGGCCATCCTGCGGGAGCTGCCCCCGTGGCAGGGCGGCGGCGACATGATCCTGACGGTCAGTTTCAGCGGCACGACCTACAACGAACTTCCGTACCGTCTCGAGGCCGGCACGCCGAACATCGCCGGGGCCGTCGGCCTCGCGGCCGCCATCCGCTACCTGACGGCGATCGGCATGACCGGCATTGCGGCCTGGGAGGCGCAGTTGCTCGCCCGGGCAACGGCGGCGCTGCTGCAGGTTCCGGGGCTGGACATCGTGGGCACGGCGCGCCAGAAGGCCGGGCTCGTGTCCTTCAACGTGGCGGGCATTCATCCCCACGACCTGGGCACCGTCCTGGACCAGCAGGGTGTTGCCATACGGGCGGGCCACCATTGCGCCATGCCGGTGATGGAGCGTTTCGGACTGGCCGGAACGGCCCGCGCATCGTTTGCGTTCTACAACACCGTCGCCGAGATCGACCAGCTCGTCGCTGCCGTGCAGGTGGCCCGGCGGATGTTCACGTGATGCCCGCTCCGGCCCCGGACCTTAAGGACCTCTACCGGCAGGTCGTGCTCGATCACAGCCGGCACCCGCGCAACCAGCGCCGGATGGAGCCCCACGACCGGGAGGCTGAAGGCCACAACCCGCTGTGCGGCGACAAGGTCCGCGTCTACGCGCGGCTCTGCGACGGGAAAGTGGCGGACGTCACCTTCGAGGCCTCGGGCTGCGCGATCTGCGTGGCCTCTGCCTCGCTCATGACCGAGGCAACCAGGGGCCGCACCAGCTCCGCGGCAAGGGCCCTGGCCGGACAGTTCGAAACGACCCTGACGACCGGCACCGGGGACCTCTCCGGGGACCTTGCGGCACTGACGGGCGTGAGCCAGTACCCGTCGCGGATCCGCTGCGCGACGTTGCCCTGGAAGACGCTGCTCGCTGCCCTCGATGCCTCCCCCGACACCGTGACAACCGAACAGAAGAGTCAATCCCGATGAGCAGTGCGGATAACGAACCCGTCGTGGTCAGGCGCGACGTGGAGGGCCTGATGGTTCCCTCGGGCATCCCGGTGACGATCCCCCTGGACTCGCTCGTCTACATCACCCAGGCCATGGGCGGCAGCTTCACGGTGTACTTCGACGGTAACCTCGTGCGCGTGCCCGGGATGGATGCCGACGCCCTGGGCAAGGAGCCGGTAAAGCCGCCCGCCCTGCCGGAGAACGCCACCGACGAGCAGTTCGAGGCGCTCGTCTGGGAGCAGTTGAAGACCATCTACGACCCCGAGATACCGATCAACATCGTCGAACTCGGACTGGTCTATGAGTGCGCCATCCGGCGCCTGCCCGCCGGGCACCGGGGCGTCAGCCTCCGGATGACGGTGACGGCCCCCGGGTGTGGCATGGGCGAAATCCTGGTGGAGGAAGCCCGGCAGAAGATCAGCATCATCCCGACCGTCGACGAGGTCGATGTGGAGCTCGTCTTCGATCCGCCATGGAGCCAGGACATGATGTCGGAAGCCGCGCGCCTCGAAGCCGGGCTGATGTAGTCCGGCATGCGGCGGCCACGTCAGCTGACCCTGATCCGGCACGCCAAGTCGTCCTGGGACGACGCAGGGCTGAAGGACAGGGACCGCCCCCTCAACGAGCGCGGCGAGCGCGATGCGCCCGTCATGGGCCGCCGGCTGTTGGCCCGCGGCGCCCGGCCGACGCTGATGCTCACGAGTCCGGCGGTCCGCGCGCGGCGGACGGCGCAGATCGTTGCCCGCGAGATCGGCTATCCCCAGGAGTTCCTGCAGCGCGAGGAGGACCTGTACCTGGCTTCGCCCGACGAGATCGTCGCCGTCATCGCCCGCCAGGACAGCAGTTTCCGCGACGTCATCGTCTGCGGGCACAACCCCGGGTTGACCGGCCTGGCCAACCGGCTGACCGGGGCCGGAATCGACAACGTGCCGACCGCCGGCGTGGTCATCATCGGGCTGGACCTGAAGAGCTGGGCCGAGCTGGACGGCGCCCGGGGGGAACTGCTGCTCTTCGACTTTCCCCGGCGCGAGTGACTAGTCGATCACGCAGAGACAGTGCAGGTAGATCCCGCGGGGATCGTTGAAGCGCGACAGCGACTGCAGTTCACCGTCCAGCCGGCCCATCAGCTCGCCCATCATCCCGGCCCGGGGTCCGCGCAGGCCCGCGATCACCGGGCCAAGCCCGAGGCGCCCGGCCGCCCGCACCGCCCGGGCCCCGAACTCCATTGCCAGGCGCTGGACCAGCGACCACTCGGGCTGGACGTACCGCCGGCCGTAGGTGCCCTCCTCCAGGCCGGCCCGCGCGGCCGCGGCCTCGACCGCCTCGTCGAGCCCGCCAATCCGGTCGACCAGGCCGCGCTCCCGTGCGTCGGCACCGATCCAGACACGCCCCCTGGCGATCTCATCGACCTGCCCGAAGCTGAGCTTGCGTGACTCGGCCACCTTGCCAACGAAGATCCGGTAGGCATCCTCGACGCTGGCGGTCAGCACGCGCCGGGCGTCATCGCCAAGCGGCCTGTCGACACGCAGCTGGCCCGCCAGGCGGGTGGTGCCGAAGCCGTCGACGTGCACGCCGAGCCTGTCGAGCGTGCGCGGGATCGTGGGCACCAGCGCACCAACGCCAATCGAGCCGGTGATCGTCGTGTTCCGGGCCCAGATCTCGTCGGCCAGCATCGCGATGTAGTAACCCCCCGATGCCGCCACGCTGCTCATCGAGGCGACGACCGGCTTGCCTGCGGCCTTCAGCGCCGCGATCTCGTCGAAGATGACCTCCGAGGCAAACATGCTGCCGCCCGGGCTGTCGATGCGCAGGACGACGGCGTCCACCGCGTCATCCATCCGGGCGCTGCGGATCTCCGCGGCCAGCGTGTCGCCGCCGACGGTGCCGGGAGCGGCCTCGCCGTCCACGATCTGGCCCGACGCCACGATCACCGCCACGTTGCGCTCCTTGCCGTCCTGCAGGCGCTGCTCGATGCCGGTCGCCTGGGCATAGGCCCGGAAGTCGATCGCGCTGTAGGTGCCGTCCTCGGACTGGCTCTCGCCAACCAGTTCCGTCAGGTACTCGTCCACGTCCGGGCGGCTCATGAGCCGGTCCACCAGGCCGGCATTGACCGCGGCACGGGCCGCATTGCCGTTCTCGGCCTCCAGGCGGCTCGCCAGGTCGTCGGCATAGGACTGGAGCGCGCCGGGCTTCAGGTTGCGCGCCGCCGCCACATCCCGCTCCCAGGCGGTCCAGAGGGCGCCCAGCCACACCTCGCTGGCCTCGCGGTCCTCGGCCGACATGTCGTCGCGGATGAACGGCTCCACGAAGGACTTGAACTCGCCGACCCGAAACACGTTGAGGTCGACCTGCAGCTTCTCGAGGGCGCTGCGGAAGAACGTGCGGTAGTACTCGTAGCCTTCCAGGTAGACCAGGCCCAGCTCGTCCATGATGACCTCGTCGGCCCGCGACGCCAGGTAATACTGGTCCCGCGTGTAGCCGCTGCCGACGGCGATGACCTTCTTGCCGGAATCCCGCACCTTCTGGATCTTGTCCCCGATGGTCTGCAGCTTGGCGAGCCCGCCACCCTGGAGGCCATCCAGGTCGAGGACCACCGCCTTGATGCGGTCATCGGTGGCAGCGCGATCGAGGCTGTCGGTGACTTCACGGACGAGGGACTGCGGGGGAGCCTGGTTGTTCAGGTCCGCCAGGGCCCGGTCCAGCGGGCTGCCTTCCAGCTGCTCCACCAGGGTGCCGCTCGGGTTGATGACCAGTGCCGCCGACGAGGGCACTGCCATGGGCTGCCCCACGACACCCGCGAGCAGCACGGCGAAGATCGCCAGCAGCAGGATCAGGTGCAGGATCCGGCGCAGCGTGTTCAGGCCATGCCAGATGGCCCGCAGCAGGTTGCCGATGAAGCGGAAGATGAACATGTTTCGGTTTCCAACTAGCCTGTGTAGCTGATGCGATAGATCACGCCGCGCTGGTCGTCGCTCACGAGAAGCGAGCCGTCGGGGGCCACGAGCAGGTCAACGGGCCTGCCCA
>CAZTGY010000179.1:0-4278 GCA_964613445.1 uncultured Chromatiaceae bacterium
CGCCTCGGCATCCCCCTGATCATGCTCACCGGCAATCCCCGTTCCACGCTGGCCGAGGCAGCCACGGTGTCGCTGGACATCGGCGTCCGCGAGGAGGCCTGCCCGCTGAACCTGGCGCCCACGGCGAGCACCACCGCCGCGCTCGCCATGGGCGATGCACTTGCGGTGGCGCTCCTGGAAAGCCGGGGCTTCACGCGGGAGGATTTTGCGCTGGCCCATCCGGGTGGCTCGCTGGGGCGGCGCCTGCTCCTGCGCGTGGACGACCTGATGCATTCCGGCGACGGGATCCCGCACGTGGCTCCCGACACGCCGCTGGCCCAGGGACTGGTGGAAATGACCCGCAAGGGCCTCGGAATGACGGCGGTAATAGACGCCGATGGCCGGCTCGCAGGCATTTTCACGGACGGCGACCTGCGCCGCGTGCTGGACCGGGGCATCGACGTCCACCGGACCGCGATGCGCGACGTGATGACGACCAGCTGCAAGACCATCCAGCCCGGCGTGCTCGCGGCGGAAGCCGTGCACCTCCTCGAGCAGCACAAGATCAATGCGTTGCTGGTGGTCGACGCCTCGCGCAAGGTGGTCGGGGCACTCAACATCCACGACCTGCTCCGCGCGGGCGTGATGTAGGCCGGGCACGCACCCCATGCAACCCGGTGCATTGCGCGCGGCCGCTGCCCGCGTCCGGCTGCTGGTGCTGGACGTGGACGGTGTGCTGACCGATGGCCGGCTCGCCTATGACGCCGAGGGACGGGAGTCGAAGAGCTTCCACGTGCGTGACGGCTACGGCATGCAGCAGCTCATGGCGGCGGGCGTGACGGTCGCCGTGATCTCGGGCCGCCGCTCGCCTGCCGCGGCGGCGCGGCTTGCCGAGTTGCGGGTGCCCCATGTGTTCCTCGGCAGGAACGACAAGCGCGACGTCTTCGACCAGCTGCTGAATGAGCTCGGAATCCCGGCCAGCGAGGTTGCCTGCGTCGGCGACGACGTCACCGATCTCGGCATCATGGCGCTGGCGGGCCTCGGCATAACCGTGGCCGACGCGCACCCCGAAGTGCTGCGGACGGCGGACTGGGTGACGGCAGCGGGCGGTGGCCGGGGCGCCGTGCGCGAGATCTGCGACCTGCTGCTGGCCAGCAGGCAGCCGGCCTGACGCGACGGCAGGATGGAACTGCAGCATCCCGGCCGGTTCCTGTTGCTGCTCGCCGGGGCGCTCGCCACGACCTGGCTCGTCTTCAGCCACCCGTCGACGGACGTCGAAGAGTCATCGGCCCCGCGGCTTGGGCTCGGGTACTACGTGCGCGACGCGCGGCTGACCGGCTCGGGCACCGATGGCCGGATCCTGTACCGGGTTTCCGCCGCATCGGCAGAGCAGCAGCTGGCCGACGGCACCATCACCATGCAGGAAGTGGCCGTCGACTACGACCCAGCGGCCCAGGTGCCCTGGAAGCTGCGGGCCGACCGCGGACAGATACCGCCGGATCGTAATATCATTGAGCTCGCCGGCGATGTGACCGCCACGACCACGGTCGGCCCGGCCGCCGCCGGAGTCCGGGGCCGCAGCAGTGCGGCGCCGCTCCTGATCCGAACCGACTACCTGGAGCTGGATCCCGAAGCCTACATCGCCAGGACCGAGCGCATGGTGGCGGTGGAGCGCGACCGGGACACGCTCCGGGCCAGGGGGATGCGTGTCTATCTCAAGCAGGACCGTCTTCAGTTCAACGCCGAGGTGCGCGGGCGCTTCCTGCCGTGAGCGGGTAATCCGGGTCCTGTTGTGGGTGGTACTGCTCGTGCCCGGCCCGGCGGTCCCGGCCGACAAGAGCCCCGTCCAGAAGCCGGCGCTACCCCAGCTGACCCCGGCCGACCCCACCCTGCCGATCGACCTCGATGCCGCGTTTTCGGAACTCGACCGCCGCAATAACCGGCTGATCTTCCGTCAGCTGAACATCCGGCAGGGCGGGCTGGGCATCAAGGCCGACGAGGCGACCGCCGACCCGGCGGACTTCGAGAACAGCGTGTGGGTGTTCACGGGCAACGTCAGGATCGAGAACGCCGGCACCACGGCCAGCAGTGATCGCGCCGAGCTGACCTTCCGCGGCAACCGGCTGCGCAAGGCCGTGCTGACCGGCAAGCCTGCCCGGTTCAGCCAGGCGGGGACCGGCAACAATGCGGGGACGACCGGCCACGGGGAGCTGCTGGAGTACGACCTGGACGGCGCCACGATCCAGCTCGTGACGGACGCGTTCCTCAGCGACGGCAAGAGCGAAATTGCCGGCAGCCGGATTGCCTATGACCTGCGCCGTGAGGTGGTGACCGCGGGCGGCGCGGACGGCGGCCAGGTCCGGATGCGGATCACGCCCCGGCAAGGGGCGCCGGCGGCCCCGCCCGGCCAGCCGGCAGTCCCGCCAGCTGCCCCTCCGACGGAACCCGCGCCGTGAGCACGCTGCGGGCGGACTCGATCCAGAAGCGCTTCAAGCAGCGGCAGGTGGTGAAGGGGATCTCCCTCACCGTCGACAGCGGCGAGATCGTGGGCCTGCTGGGCCCGAACGGCGCGGGCAAGACCACGGCCTTCTACATGATCGTCGGGCTCATCCCCTGTGACGCGGGCCGCATCAACCTGGATGATCACGACCTGACCGGCATGCCCATGCACCGCCGGGCGCGCCTCGGGCTCGGCTACCTGCCCCAGGAAGCCTCGGTCTTCCGCAAGCTCAGCGTCGAGGACAATATCCTGGCCATCCTCCAGACGCGGCCGGGGCTCGACCGGGCGGACCAGGAACGGCTCCTCGAGGAGCTGCTGGAGGAACTCCACATCACCCACGTGCGCACGGGCATGGGCGTCAGCCTGTCCGGCGGCGAGCGCCGCCGGGTGGAGATCGCACGGGCCCTGGCGGCGGAGCCGCGTTTCGTCCTGCTCGATGAGCCCTTTGCAGGCGTGGACCCCATCTCGGTCCTGGACATCCAGAGGATCATCCGCCACCTGGCGTCCCGCGGCATCGGCATCCTCATTACGGACCATAATGTGCGCGAGACACTGGGAATCTGCGGCCGGGCTTATATTCTCAATGACGGGGCAATGATTGCCGAAGGCACGCCCGGGGAAATCCTCGCCAACCAGCAGGTTCGGCAGGTATACCTCGGCGAGGGCTTTAAGCTATAGGCTGCGCCGGGACGCGCGGCGCTCTTCAGGGATGACGATGAAGCCGGCTTTACAACTCAGGATCAGCCAGCAGCTGACGATGACGCCGCAGCTGCAACAGGCCATACGCCTGCTGCAGCTGCCCGTGGCCGAGCTCAATACCCAGCTCGAGCAGCTGCTGGCCGAGAACGTCATGCTGGACCTGGAGGAGCCCGCCCCGGGCAGCAGCGAGGCGCCCGTCGAGCTCGACGCCCTGCCGCCCGACCCCGCGGAGGGTGGAACGCCGGAGGACGAGACCCCGGCCGACAACTGGGATGATGCCGACAGCGAATCCGCGGTGGCCGCCGCGTCGGCGGGCGACGAGGACGGCGAATCACTCCTGTGGAGCGACACCTCCGGTGGCGGCAGCAGCAACTGGGACGGCGAGGACGGCCGGCCGGAGCCCAGCGACCGCGCCAACGAGACCCTCCACGCGCACCTGCTGTGGCAGCTGGAAACCGAGCACTTCGAGCCCCGGGAAGTCCTCATGGGCCAGGCGCTCGTCGATGCCATGAACGACGCGGGCTACCTCACGGAACCGCTGCCATCGATCCTCGAGACGCTGCAGAAGTCGGGCGACTTCACGCTGGACGAGCTGGAGCAGACGCTGCAGAAGGTGCAGGCCCTGGACCCGGCAGGCGTGGGCGCCCGGGACCTGGGTGAATGCATCCGCATCCAGCTGCGGCAGCTGGCGCCCAACGTCCCGGGCCGCGAACTGGCGCTGGCGGTCACGACGGATGGACTCGACCTGGTTGCCGAGCAGCAGCTGGGGATGCTGCGCCGGCGGCTCGGGGTGTCGGAGGAAGACCTCGACGTCGCCCTGGCCCTGATCCGCAACTGCCACCCGAAGCCCGGCCTCGCCGTGCAGCCGTCGTCTCCCGACTACATCGTGCCCGACGTCTTCGTGCGCAAGCGTCACGGGCGCTGGACCGTGGACGTCAACCGTTCGATCACCCCGCGCCTCAAGGTCAACCAGGCCTATGCCGACATGGTGCGCGGCGACAGCGAGCACGCCACCCTCCGCAACCAGCTGCAGGAGGCCCGGTGGCTGGTACGCAGCCTCGAGATCCGAGCGGGCGCTCGATGCGGCAAAATGCGCCGGC
>CAZTGY010000179.1:4288-6114 GCA_964613445.1 uncultured Chromatiaceae bacterium
CCGCAACGACACGCTGCTCAAGGTGGCCCTGTGCATCGTGGATCGCCAGGCCGCCTTCCTGGAACATGGCGAGGAAGCCATGCGGCCGATGGTCCTGCGCGACGTGGCCGACAGCGTCGAGATGCACGAATCCACGATTTCGCGGGTCACCGCCAACAAGTACATGCACACCCCCCGCGGCGTCTTCGAGTTCCGGCACTTCTTCTCGAGCCAGGTCACCGGCGACGACGGCAGCGAGCAGTCGTCCACGGCCATCCGGGCCCGGATCCGGAAGCTGATCAGCCAGGAGGACCCCGCCAGGCCCCTGTCCGACAGCCAGCTGGCCGATGTGCTGTCCAAACAGGGCATCCAGGTGGCGCGGCGAACAGTGGCAAAATACCGCGAAGCGATGCATATAGAACCTTCCAGCGAGCGCAAGCGACGCCCGCCCCGGTGAGACCGGCTAACAACAGCAAGAGGACGCCACGATGCAACTCAACCTGACTGGCCACCACGTGGAGATCACCGAGCCCATGCGTGACTACGTGCAAGCGAAGCTGGGCCGCATCGAGCGGCACTTCGATCATGTGACCGTCGTGCATTGCATACTTACGGTGGACAAGCTGCGCCACCGGGCCGAAGCGACCGTGAACCTTGCCGGCGGCCAGGTCTTTGCCGAGTCGATCGAGGAGAACATGTACGCCGCGATCGACGGCATGGTCGACAAGCTCGACCGGCAGGTCCGCAAGCACAAGGAAAAGCTGACGGACCATCACGCCCGGGAGAACGGCAAGCGCGACCTCTCGTCCTGAGCCCCGCGTAACCGGCAGGCATCAAGTGCGACTGATCATCGTCAGTGGCCTATCCGGGTCCGGCAAGACCGTAGCCCTGCACCATTTCGAGGACCTGGGCTTCTACTGCATCGACAACATGCCTGCCGCCCTGCTCGCCACGCTCATCGGCGAAATCACGGCCACGCAGGACCCCCTCTACGCCAATCTCGCGATCGGCATCGACGCCCGCAACCGCGCGGCCGACCTGGCCCGGCTGCCGGAGATGGTCCG
Organism: uncultured Chromatiaceae bacterium; assembly: GCA_964613445.1. Taxonomy (GTDB): domain Bacteria; phylum Pseudomonadota; class Gammaproteobacteria; order Steroidobacterales; genus SHZI01. The sequence goes on from CAZTGY010000179.1 coordinate 5,332, forward strand.
GGACCTCCGGAACCGCGGGATGCGCTGCGAGGTGATCTTCCTCCACGCTGACGACGACATACTGCTGAAGCGCTTCGGCGAGACCCGCCGCAAGCACCCGATGAGCGCGGCGGGATTCAGCCTGCGGGAGGCGATCGACCGGGAGAGGCAGTTGCTCGGGCCGATCATCGCCTCGGCCGAGCTGGTCCTCGACACCACGCGGACGAGCATCTACGAGCTGCGGGACATCATCCGGCGGCGGGTGGGGGCCCAGGAGCAGCCGGGGCTGTCCATCCTGATCGAGTCCTTCGGCTACAAGCACGGCATACCGGCCGACGCGGACTTCGTCTTCGACCTCCGCTGCCTGCCAAATCCCTACTGGGACATCGCGCTCCGGTCCCTGTCGGGCAAGGATGCGAAGGTCATCGAGTTCCTCGACGCCTCGGCCAGCGTCCAGCGGATGTACGGCGACATCCTGGGCTTCCTCGACCGGTGGATACCCGAGTACGTCGACTTCCACCGCAACTACCTGACGGTGGCCATCGGTTGCACGGGCGGGCAACACCGGTCCGTCTACATGACGGAGAAGCTCGCGTCGGAACTGGCCAGGCGCTACTCGCCGGTGATGACCCGGCACAACGAACTGCCGGAGACGGAAGGCCGCATCCAGGTTCCCCAGTTCGGCGGCGACATCGGCGCCGCGTCGTAGGAGCGCCTTCAGGCGCGACCCCTCCCTCGCGGGACTCGCGGACAAGATTCGCGCGGGCAGGGGTCGCGCCTGAAGGCGCTCCTACGATGCGTCGG
>CAZTGY010000180.1:0-6099 GCA_964613445.1 uncultured Chromatiaceae bacterium
ACCAACACGGCACCGACCGTCGCCTCACCCTCGACCCACTTGAGGTGAACCGAAGCAGATTGATTCCGCTGCCACCACACCAGGCTTTTGTCGATGTCCTCAATGAGGAATGTAGCTTCATCCTCGGACTGCGCCACAGAGGCACGCACCGCTGCAGCGATGAGGCATCTGATCGCCGGCAGGTCCTTCTCCTCGACGGGCGACAGCGGCATCGGGTCGCGGCTGAAGCCGCTCCTACGGGGCGATCACGTCGAAGGTCGCATCTACGCGGCCCTCGAAGCTGATCTCCCCCGGCACATAATTCGCCGCGGCCTTCCCCGCCGAATCCATCGCCATCGCCTGCATCCGCATCTCCTGCATGGGCATCGGCGGCCGCGGCGGCGCCCCATGCGCGACCACCGTCCTCACGGACCCCAACTTCACGCCCAGCGAGGTCGCAATCCTCTCCGCATTCGCCTTCGCATCAGCCGTCGCCGCCGCCAGAGCATCCCGGTTCAGCTCCTTCGCCTTGCTGCTGTCGAGCGCGGGCGGTGAGACCTCGTTCACGCCCGCGTCGATCGCGCCTTCGATCACGTTGCCGAGCTTGTCCAGGTCGGTGATCTCCACCTGCAGCTGGCGCTGCACGAAGAAGCCGGTGAAGACCTGCTGGTTCGTCTTGTCGTCCCACCGGTACTCGGGGTTGATGGTCAGGCCGGAGGTGCGGATCTTGTTCTCGGGGATGCCCAGCTTCTTGCACAGGGCGAGGAAGGCCTTGGACACGCGGACCGTTTCGTCCCGGGCCACCTGCATGCTCACGTCCCGGCGCTGCACGGCCAGGGACAGCCGGGCGATGTCCGGGGTGGCGTCCACGGTGCCGGTGCCGGACACCGAGATGGTGCGGGGCATCTCCATGCGGGGCATGGGCATGCCCTGCCCGGGCATCTGGGCGGACGCGGTTCCCGCGGCCGTCATGCCAGCCAGCAGCACGACGGACGCGACGAGGGCAGCGGGACGGATTCTCATGGGGCGGACTCCTGGAACGGGTGTGGCGGGGAGCGGCAAAAGGGCGGGAACTGCCTGACCAGTCTGGAATTCTGGTGTGGAATTCCGGCCCTGCTCTGACTACCATAGCGGCCCTCACGACGCCCATCAATCGCCGCTCACATAAGTGTCAGGTCCCATGCAGAACAATCGGTTGGCCGTTCTCCTGAGTCTCGCCCTCGTCGGTGGCATGGCCACGACCCCGGTCCTGGCCCAGGAACCGGCGACCGCCGGCGACCCCGCCCGCGGCCAGGTGCTCTCCGACACCTGCATGGGCTGCCACGGCATCGACGGCTACCGGAACGCCTATCCCTCCTACCGGGTGCCGAAGCTCGGCGGCCAGCATCCTGACTACATCGTGCTCGCGCTCCAGGGCTACAAGAACAAGACCCGCGCGCACCCCACCATGCACGCCCAGGCCTGGTCCCTCACGGAACAGGAAATGCGGGACATCGCCGCCTTCTTCGCCAGCGAAGGTGCCATCCAGAAGGCTGCCGCGCCGGTGGGCGACGCCCCCGAAAAGGCCGCCACCTGCGTCGCCTGCCACGGCGAGGGCGGCGTGAGCGTGGCGCCGAACTGGCCCTCCCTGGCCGGCCAGCACGAGGACTACATCGTCCACGCGCTGGGCCAGTACAAGGCCGGCATGCGCAAGGACCCGGTGATGGGCAGCATGGCTGCTGGCCTGACGCCGGAAGAGATCGACGAGCTCGCCGCCTACTTCTCCTCCCAGACCGGGCTGTTCTCCGTGCACTACGCCATCGGGGCCAAGAGCGCCAACGCTGCCGGCGAGAAGTAAGGCCGCCGGCCAGCCGCTCCCACAGCCAGGAAGCAGCGCCATGGAATCCTTCAGAGCGCTGCGCGTCCACCAGGTCGACGGCGGGATCGTCCCGCGGCTCGAGACGCTCACCCTCGACGACCTCTCGCCCGGCGACGTCCTCATCCGGGGCGAATACAGCAGCATCAACTACAAGGACGCCCTCGCCACCACCGGCAAGGGCAGGATCCTGCGGCGTTTCCCGCTGGTCGCCGGGGTCGACATCGCCGGCACCGTCGTCACGTCCGGCGACCCGCGCTTCAAGCCGGGCGACGTGGTCGCCGTCAACGGCTGCGGCATGAGCGAGACTCACGACGGCGGCTTCGCGGAATACGCCCGCGTGCCGGCCGACTGGGTCAACAAGCTGCCCGCCGGCATCGATGCCCGCACCGCCATGGAGCTCGGCACCGCCGGCTTCACCGCCGCGCTGGCCGTCCACCGGATGGAGCAGATGGGACAGGTGCCCGAGCTCGGGCCGATCGCCGTCACCGGCGCCACTGGCGGCGTGGGCAGCGTGGCCATCACGCTGCTCGCCGGGCTCGGCTTCAGGGTCACCGCCGTCACCAGCAAGGCCACCGCCGACGACTACCTGAAGGCCCTCGGGGCCAGCGACATCTTCCACCTCAAGGGCCGGGAACTGGGCACGAAGCCCCTCGAGAAGGTCCTGTGGGGCGGCGCCGTGGACAACCTGGGCGGCGCCACGCTCGCGTGGCTCACCCGCACCGTAGCGCCCTACGGCAACATCGCCAGCATCGGCCTGGCCCAGGGGCCCGAGCTCAATACCACCGTCATGCCCTTCATCCTGCGGGGCGTGAACCTGCTCGGCATCAACGCCGTCGAGATGCCCCGGGCGCTCCGCGCCGAGGTATGGCGCCGGCTCGCCGGGGACCTGAAGCCCGCGAACCTCGGCAGGATCGCCTCGCGGGAAGTCACCCTGGACCAGGTGCTGGACGTGGTGGGCGGCTGGGTGGGCGGGTCCATCACCGGCCGCTGCCTGGTCCGGCTGCGCTAGATTCCTTGGCTATAGTGGAGGACCTCCTGCGCCAGGGATTGCCGGAGCTCGGCCTGCCTGGGCCGGGAGGGGCGGCGGACGAGGCACTGGTCGCCGCCTTCGCCAGCTACCTGCGGCTGCTGGCCCGGTGGAACGAGAACGTCAACCTGACGGGAATCCGGGAGCCCGCGGACATGGTGCCGCTGCACATCCTGGATTCGCTGACGGCCCGGCCGTTCCTTAAGGGCGGGCGGATCGTGGACGTGGGCTGCGGGGCGGGTCTGCCGGGAATACCGCTGGCGCTGGTCGACCGGCAGGCCGAGCCGGCCCGGCATTACACGCTGGTGGACGGCACGCTGAAGAAGATCCGCTTCGTGCAGCAGGCCATCGCCGACCTCGAGCTGACCAACGCCGAAGCACTGCACGTGAGGATAGAGGACCATAAGCCCGTGCCCCTGTACGACACCGTCATCTGCCGCGCGCTCTCCTCGCTGCCGGACTTCGTCCGCCACGCCGGCAGCGTCGTGGCGCCCGGCGGCCAGCTGCTCGCCATGAAGGGCAAGCTGCCGGCGGACGAGATCCGGGCGCTGCCGAAGGGCTGGCGGGCGGCGGCGGTCACGCCCGTGAAGATCCCGGGCGTGGATGCCGAGCGGCACATCATCCAGGTCGTGCGCTCCGGAGCAAAGTCGGGATGAGCCGCGTCATCGCCGTCACCAACCAGAAGGGCGGGGTGGGCAAGACCACCACGTCGGTGAACCTGGCCGCGTCGCTGGCCGAGCTCAAGAAGCGCGTGCTGCTGGTGGACCTCGATCCCCAGGGCAACGCCACCACCGGCTGCGGCATCGACAAGCAGGCGCTGGAGTCCACCACCTGCGAGGTGCTGCTGGGCGAGGCCCAGGCGCTGGAGACCATCGTGTCGGTGACCCACGCGGGCTTCGCGCTGCTGCCGGCCAACTCCGACCTGACCGCCGCGGAAGTGCGGCTTTTGCAGGAAATCGGCCGGGAAATGCGGCTGCGGAAGGCGCTGGAGCCGGTGAAGGGGCTGTACGACTACATCATCATCGACTGCCCGCCCACCATCAACATGCTCACGCTGAACGCGCTCACCGCCGCGGACGGCGTGCTGATTCCCATCCAGTGCGAGTACTACGCGCTGGAGGGGCTCTCCTCGCTGCTCGAGACCGTGAAACAGGTGCGGAACACCGTGAACCCGGCGCTCAACATCGAGGGGCTGCTGCGGACCATGTTCGACCCGCGCAATCGCCTGGCCATGGACGTTTCGGCGGAGCTGGTAAAGCTCTTCAAGGACAAGGTCTACAACACCGTCATCCCCCGCAACGTGCGCCTGGCGGAGGCGCCCAGCTTCGGCCTGCCGGCCCTGCAGCACGACAAGGGCTCCCGGGGCGCCCAGGCCTACATGGAGCTCGCTGCCGAAGTGCTGCGCGGCCCGATGCCCCCCGGCGAGAAAACGGGGTCAGACCCGGATTAATCGGGGCTAGAATGCCGGCCTTCCCGGGCGTCAGGCGAAAACCAGATGGTGGCGAAACGAACCGGCCTCGGCCGCGGGCTCGAGGCCCTGCTCGGTACCCCGGTCCCGGCGGCAAACCCCGGGCAGTCAACCCAGGCGGCGTCAACGACTTCGGCGCTCGCCGACCCACCCGCCCGGCCAGCCTCCAGCGAAGGCCTGTCAACCCTGGACGTGGACCTGCTCGTCCGCGGCGCCTACCAGCCCCGCCTCGACATGCACCTGGAGTCCCTGGAGGACCTGGCCGCGTCCATCCGGGCCCAGGGGGTGATCCAGCCCATCGTCGTCCGGCCCCTGGCCCAGCGGGGGCCCGAGGGCGCCCCCCGCTACGAAATCATCGCCGGCGAGCGCCGCTGGCGTGCCGCCCAGCTGGCCGGGCTCCAGCAGGTGCCGGTGGTGATCCGGGAGATCCCGGACTCCGCCGCCATCGCCATGGCGCTGATCGAGAACATCCAGCGGGAGAACCTGAATCCCCTGGAAGAGGCCCTGTCCATCCGGCGGCTCATCGACGAGTTCGGCCTGACCCACGAGGAGGCGGCCGAGGCCATCGGCCGGTCCCGGGTGGCCGTGTCGAACCTGCTCCGCCTGATCCAGCTGGGGGAGGTGGCCCGGGACCTGCTGCAGAAGCGGGCCATCGAGATGGGCCACGCCCGGGCCCTGCTGGGACTGACGGACGGCCGGATGCAGGCCGAGGTGGCCCGGCTGGTGGCCGGGAAGGGCCTGTCGGTCCGGGAGACCGAGCGGCTCATAAAACGCATGCTGGAAGGGCCCTCGAAGCCGGCCGAGCCGGCTGCCGGCCGGTCCACGGATCCCGACGTCCGGCGCCTGGAAAATGACCTGGCCGAGAAGCTGGGTGCCCAGGTCGCCATCCAGCACGGCCGCGGCGGCAAGGGCAAGCTGGTGGTGACCTACAACAGCATCGACGAGCTCGAGGGCATCCTCGGGCATATAACGTAGGAGCGCCTTCAGGCGCGACTGAATTTTGTCGCGCCTGAGGGCGCTCCTACAGGTGATCCTGGATTGACCGACTTCTTTGCGCCGCATAGAATGCCGCGGCTAAACGGTGCGGAATGCCATGATCGGCCTTCGTAGCCAGGCGATTCGCACAGTCCTCCGGTGGCAGCTGATGGCCACCGTCGCCTTCGCCGTCATCGCCGCACTGGCCACGGGCCGGCACGGCGCAATTTCCGCGGCTTTGGGCGGTCTGGTCAGCTTCGCCGCCGGGCTCGGCTTTGCCACGGTGGCGTCTGCGTCCAGGAAGGACTCTGCCGGATTGGCGATGCTCGCGGCGCTCCGGGCCGAGGCGGTCAAGATCGTGTTGATCGTCGCTCTGCTCTGGGTTGTGCTGACCATCTACAAGAACGTGGTGATCGTGGCCTTCATCGGCACGTTCATCGTTACTACGATCGTGTTCGCTCTCGCGCTGTTCGTCCGGGAATAACAGGTAGAAGCTCTCCGACATGTCCGCCGCTGAAGCACTCACCCCGACGTCCTACATCAGCCACCACCTGAAGTTCCTCGCGGAGCCGGTCGGCTCCGGCGGCTTCATGACCATCCACATGGACTCGCTGATCGTCTCCGTGCTGCTCGGCGTGGTCGGCATCGGCCTGGTCTGGTGGATCGGCCGCGGCGCCACCGCCGGCGTGCCGACCAGGCGCCAGGCCTTCGTCGAGCTGCTCTTCGACTTCGTGGACGAGCAGGTGCGCGGCATCTTCCACGGTGATCCCAACAAGTTCGTCGCGCCCGCCG
>CAZTGY010000181.1:0-6089 GCA_964613445.1 uncultured Chromatiaceae bacterium
CCGCCACCCGCACAGGTAAAGCACGGCCTCGCGGAGCGTCTTGCTGGGGATCTTGCCGGTATGGGCGGTCACGCCGCCGACGATCTCCCGGCGCTCGATGACCGCGGCCCGCTTGCCGAGTTTCGCCGCCTGGATGGCGGCGCGCTGGCCGCCGGGTCCGCTGCCGATGACCAGCAGGTCGAAGGTTTCCATGAAGAGATGTCCCGGGGAAATGCTCTGCTGTATCGGTCCGCCTGACCGGATCTTGAACGGAGCAGCGTCCGGGCGTGACGCAGTTCCCGGTCCGGGCTAGCCTCCGTCCATGCGGAAACACCCCGTGCTCGCCTACATCGGCCTGGCTTACCTGTGGACCTGGGTCACGGTCCTGCCCCTGCTGCTCCAGAAGCGGGGCGTGGTGGAACTGGGCCTGCCCGACGCCTGGGAAGCCGTGGGCGCGTTCGGGCCCTTCGTCGCCGCCTGGCTGGTGGCCGGGCGGACCGGGGGAGCGGCGGGGCGCGCCGTGTTCTGGCGGAGCCTCACGAGCTGGCGGCTCGGTGGGGGCGCCTGGGCGCTGACGCTGTTGTCCCCCGTCGCCTTCCTGGTGCTGGCCGCGGTGCTGGTCACGCTGCAGACGGGCGCCCCGCCGTCGCCGGCGGCCCTGGCCACGGGCCGCCTCGGCACGCTGCACGCCGTGCTGGACCTGGTGCTCGTTGGCGCGGTCCTGCAGGCGCTCGGCGAGGAGCCGGGCTGGCGCGGTTACCTGCTGCCGAAGCTGCTCGCCCGCCTCGGCCGGCTGCCGGCCACGCTGCTGCTGTTTCCCGTGTGGTGGCTCTGGCACCTGCCGTTCTTCCTCGGTCGCCCCGAGTTCGGCCTGCCCCAGTTCCTGGGATTCGGGCTGGGCATCCTCTCGGCGTCCATCTGGCTGACGTTCCTGTGGGAGCGGACCCGCAGTGCCCTCGTGGCGGTGGCGTGGCACGCCGTGCTGAACGTCACGCGGGGCATTGCCCTCGGCCTCTCCACCGGGATGTTCCTGGCCTACGGGATGGTGGTCGCCGTGGGGGCGCTCGGCATCGTTGCCTGGTGGCTGGCGCGACGGCGGTGACGGCGCCGGTTTTGCGGATGGTCGCCCGGTGGGGATAGGATGGAATCGATGGCTACTGAAGAGCAGGCTCTGCCGGCCACGTTTCGCGACGAGCCGGACTCCGCTGCTGCGGTCGTGGAGCAGTACTGGGCCCTCATGGCCACCAACGACTTCACCGCCGTCGGCGCCATCCTCGCCGACGACTTCGTGCTGGAGTGGCCCCAGTCGAACGAGCGGATCCGCGGGCGGGACAACTACGCCGCCATGAATGCCGCCTACCCGGCGGCGGGCCGGTGGACGTTCCACGTGCACCGGATCGTGGGCGGCGAGGGGCAGGCCGTGTCGGACGTGTCGGTGTCCGACGGCGCCCGGCGGGACCGAGCAATATCATTCTTTTCAGTGGCTTGCGGGCGGATTCTCCGGATCGTCGAGTTCTGGCCGGAGCCCAGCGCGGCACCAGAAAACCGGCGCCGGTTCGTGGAGTCCCTCCGGTGACCCGCCAGCTCATCGCCTGGCCGATGCTGGCCCAGGTGCTGCTGACGGCGGTGGTCTGGGTGCGGATGTACATCGTGCGGGTGGCGGAGATGCGGCGCCGGGGCATCCGGCCCCAGTCCATCGCCACCAGCCGGGCGATCAGCAGCACGCTCGAGGACACGGCGCCCGCCGACAACTTCCGCAACCTGTTCGAGGTGCCGGTGCTGTTCTTCGCCGCGTGCCTGACGCTGCTCTGCCTCGACCTGGTGATTCCGGCGCAGCTCGCGCTCGCCTGGACGTTCGTCGGGCTGCGTGGCCTGCACAGCTACATCCAGCTCACGTCCAACCGGGTGATGCACCGCTTCCGGGTCTACGTGCTGGGGACGCTGTGTGTCTTCGGCATGTGGGCCGTGCTCGCGTTCCAGCTGTGAGCGACACCACGGCCACGGCGGAGCTCGCCAGGCGCGTGCTGGCGCTCGCCGGCGGCGCCACGGGGGCGGCCGGGATCAGCGTCGTGCTGGCGGAGCCGGGCCGGGTGCATCTCGGCATCGACCGGCGCGACGACCTGCTGCAGTTCAAGGGCTACTTTCACGGCGGCGTGATCAGCGGGCTGGCGGACCTGGCGGCAGGCGGTGCGGTGACGACCATGCTGCCACCCGGGCGCGGCGTCGTGACGATCAGCCTGCACGTGAACTTCCTCGCCCCGGCGCAGGGCGAGCGCCTCGTGGCCAGGGGCAGCGTGGTGAAGGCCGGGAGCACCGTCGGCGTCGCCAGCGTCGAAGTGATCACCCTGGACGGTGGCCGGGAGCACCTGTGCGCCACGGCGACCGTGACGTTCCGGGTCGTGTCGGCCATCACCCAAAAGGTACCGGACACTTAGTTTTGTTAGTTTTGCCGTCTGCTTAGCTATTGAACCTATAACCAAGCAGACGGCAAAACTAACAAAACTAAGTGTCCGGTACCTTTCGCGCAACGGCGGCGGCGAGGGCGTGGAGGTCCTCGTCGGTGTGGGCGGTGGAGAGGAAACCGACTTCGTAGGGGCTCGGTGGCAGGTAGAGGCCGTCCGCCAGCAGCGCGTGGAAGAAGGGTGGAAACCGCGCGATGGCCGCTGCCGACAGGCCTGCCGGCGTGCGGACCGGCCCGTCGGCGGGTCCGCCGTCCAGCACGATCCAGAACAGCGAGCCGACCCGCTGCAGCCGCACGCCCGGGATGTCCCGCAGCAACGCGTCCAGCATCCGCCCGCTGTCCTCCAGCGCCAGGTACGCCGTGCCGTCCGTGAGCTGCCGGAGGGTGGCGAGCCCCGCGGCCATGGCCACCGGGTTCGCGGACAGGGTGCCGGCCTGGTACACGGGCCCGAGCGGGGCGACGAGCTCCATGACCTCCCGCCGGCCGCCGTAGGCGCCGACGGGAAAGCCGCCGCCGATGATCTTGCCGTAGGTCACCAGGTCGGGCCGGATGCCGGTGATCTCGGCCATCCCGCCGAAGGCCGTGCGAAACCCGGTGATCACCTCATCGAAGACCAGCAGCGCGCCGTGCTGCTGGCACTGCCAGGCCAGCGCGTCGAGGAACTCCTGGCGCTGGGGCAGCAGCCCGTGATTGGCCGGCAGCGGCTCGATGATGGCGGCCGCGATGTCCGTGCCGCGGGCTGCGAACAGGCCCTCGAGGGACTCGACGTCGTCCAGCGGCAGCACGAGCGTGTCGGCCGCGACGCCGGCCGTGACGCCCGCGCTGTCGGCCACGCCGCCGACGCCCGCGGCGGCCAGCCCGGAGCCCGCGCGGATCAGCATCGAGTCCACGTGCCCGTGGTAGCAGCCGGCGAACTTCAGGACCACGGACCTGCCCGTGGCGGCCCGCGCCAGGCGCAGCGCCGACATCACGGCCTCGGTGCCGGAGTTGACGAAGCGCAGCTGCTCGACCCAGGGCAGCCGCCCGGTGACGAGCTCCGCGAGCTCCAGCGAGCCGGCTTCCGCCGCGCCGTAGCTCCAGCCGCGGCTCGCCGCATCCTTGACGGCCGCGAGCACCCGCGGGTGCGCGTGGCCCAGGACCAGCGGGCCGAAGGCCATGCAGAAGTCCACGTAGTCCCGGCCGTCCACGTCCGTGATCCGGCTGCCCCGTGCGGCGCTGATGAACACCGGCGTGCCGCCGACCCGGCCGAAGGCGCGGACCGGCGAATGCACGCCGCCCGGCGTCACGGCCAGGGCTCGCGCGAAGAGGTCGGCCGAGCGGGTCACGGCGTGTCTTTGTCCTGCGCGATGTACAGCGGCGCGCGCCGGGCGGCGTAGCTGATGATCATCCGCGCCCCGGCCCTGGCGAAGGCCGTCCAGGTTTCCAGCTGCGCGCGAACCGGATCGGCGAGGGCCTGCGCCGCCAGCAGGTCGATGCCCGCCTGCTCGCCGCTGGTCTGGTACACGGCCCAGGGCAGCGGTATGGCCGCGGACAGCCGGGCGAGCACGTCCAGGTATGGCAGCCCCGGCTTGACCATCAGGATGTCGGCGCCCTCGGCCGCATCACGTTCCGCGGCGAGGAACGCGTCATCCGGCCTGCCGGGATCGATCTGGTAGGTGGCCCGGTCCTTCAGCGCGCCGGCCGCGTCCGGCGCGGAGTCGGCCGCCGCCCGGAAGGGGCCGTAGAACGCCGAGTGGAACTTCGCCGCATAGCTCATCAGCGCCCGGCGGTGGTACCCGGCGCCGTCGAGCGCGGCGCGGATCGCCGCTACCCGGCCGTCCTGCATGTCGCTGGGCGCGACGCAGTCCGCCCCTGCATGGGCGAACTGCAGCGCCGCCTGGGCAAGCGCGGCCATGGTGACGTCGTTGTCGAGATGGGCCCGGTCATCCGCCAGGATGCCGCAGTGGCCGTGGGTGGTGTGCGAGCAGAGGCACACGTCGGCGGCCACCCACACGTCGTCGCCGAAGCGGGCCTTGAGGTCGGCGAGGCGCGCGCTCGTGAAGGCCTGGGAGAAGTCCCGCTCGCGCTTCTCCGCGGGCACGCCAAACAGCAGGAACCTGGCAGTGCCCCTTTCGAGGTCGGCCTCGACCTGCCGGAGGAGGCTGGACGGCGTTTCGCGCCACACGTCCCGGAGCCCCGGCACCGGCTCGCGCGCCGCGAGCCCCTCGACGACGAAGAGCGGCTGGATGAACTGCCCCGGGTGCAGGCGCACCGAGCGCGTCAGTTCCCGGATGTGCCGGTTGTCCCGGTTGCGCCGCAGGCGGACGGGCGCGTTCATCCGTGGAGCCACCGTTGCCACTCGCGGCCGTTCGGGAAGGGCTGCGCGTCGGCCCCCGCGGCGCGCAGCGCCCGCAGGGTCTTGCCGGCACCGCAGGCGTGACGGGCACCGGCCGGCAGTGACTCGCGCAGTGCGTGGAACTGCTCGGCGCTGCTCCAGTAGAAATGGGTGGCCTGCGCCGCCGACTCGCGCAGGCCGCGGAGCAGGGCCTCGTCCGCCGGCGGGTGGATGTCGTAGGTGGCGATGACGTTGCCGACGCCCGACTCGCGCCAGCCCGGCACGGCCCAGCGGTAGGTGAGCGCCGTCCATTCCCGCAGTGGCGGCAGCCCGAGCACCGGGCACTCCAGCGTCGTCCGCAGGTCATCGAATCCCAGGTTGTCCCCGCACCCTTCGACCCACAGGCCCCGGGCGGCCAGCCGGCGCCAGCTTTCCACGCCGCTCACCCAGAGCCGGGTACCGGCCGGGATACCGTGGTGCTCGAGCGCGTGCCAGTAGGCGGCGAACACGGCGGCCTCCGGCCGGAGGCGCGCCAGCTCCGGCAGCGGACCGGCCGGTTGCCGGGTGCAGGCGCGTTGCCAGCCGATGCCGTCGAAACCCGTGGCGCCCCGGGGCGGTGGCGGGCGGTTCCAGTCGAGGCGCTCGACGACGCCCGCCGGCGCGGCGCCGCGCACGAAGCAGACCGGCCCGAGTTCCCCGTGCCGGATCGCGGTCACGCCGAGTGCCGGCCGGTTGGCCTCGTCGCTGGCGAGGAGGGCAGCTTCCTCCGCCGCGACGAGTTCCGCCGTCTCGGGATCGTGAAGCCCGCGCAGGAGATCGAGGGCCGGCTCATCGCCGGCCCGGCATTCGACGGCCAGCACGCCCTGGCCCGCCGCCGCCGGGCACTTCGTGAGCGGCAATACCATCCAGCGAATGCCATTGAGCAGCGGCTCGATGATGGCGCGTCCCGCGGGATCGCTCCACAGGCGCGCAAGCCCCGCGAGGGCGAGCACGACGCCGTCGAGCGCCTCCGGTTCCGACCGGGCCGCCTGAAGGCGGGCGAGGCGCGCATCCACCGCGCCGCGCACCGGCACGAACCCGACCACCGGCGGGCGGCCCGTGGCCGGCAATGCCCAGGCGAGGAAGTCCGCCACGTTGCCCTGCCGCCGGAGCGAGGAGGAACCCACCCGGAGCGCTTCGCCCGCCGCCAGCCGCGCGGGCACGTCGCGCCGCCAGACGATGACGTCCCGCGGGTTCTCCCGGGATGGGAGGGCTGCCAGCACGATGCCCGGATGCCGGGCGGCCGGCAGGTCCTTCAGCGAGTGGACGCAGAAGTCCACGTCGCGGGCGAGCAGG
>CAZTGY010000182.1:0-349 GCA_964613445.1 uncultured Chromatiaceae bacterium
CTCCTACACGATCCGCGTGCGGCGGGCCGCGATCGAGACCTGCGGGTGCCAGGTCTGCTCGGTGGGCGCCCCGCGACGGTCGAGCTGCATGATCATTGCATCGATGAGATAGGGGCGGCCCTCACGCAGCACCGCCGTGCCGCGCTTCAGCGCCTTGCGGAACTCCGCCGGCGTGCTGGCGCGCTGCCCGTCGATGCCGAAGCTCCGGGCAAGGCCCGCGAAGTCCACGAGCGGATTGCCCAGATAACAGGTGACGTCCTTCCAGAGGTCGCGGGTATCCTGGTTGGAGAGCAGCGGCGAGTTGTTCTGGATCCGGTTCCGCTCGTTATCGTAGCTGCGGTTGTTCATG
>CAZTGY010000182.1:359-6071 GCA_964613445.1 uncultured Chromatiaceae bacterium
GAACGTCGTGGCGGGACGCCGTCCAGAGGGCCTCCACCTGGCCGAAGAGCAGCGCTCCGTCGCCCACCATGCACACGACCTGCTGGTCGGGCTTCGCGATCTTCACGCCGATCGCCGCGCCAATGCCCCAGCCGAGGGCGAAGCCGGTGGTCTGGCCGATCAGCCGCTTGCGGCCCCGGTCGAGGGTCAGCCACTCGAAGGGCGTGCGGTAATCCAGCTCGGGAACGATGATCGCATCGTCCTCGAGCGCCGCGTCCAGCTCCGCGGACACCCGCTCCCAGGACATGGGGCTCGCATTCCAGGTGGCCTCCGCGTCGGCCTTCCGGCGCGCGTCGGCCTTCGCCTGGGCCTCCCGGGCCGCCGCGAGCCGCGGGGCCGACAGCGCGGCGAGCCGCTCGGGCGTCGCCATGCCCTGCACGGCGTCGCGCAGTGCCACGAGGGTCTCCTTCATGCCGGCCGCGATGGCGATGTCGGTGGGATAGGTGTTGCCGATTTCCTGGAACTCGATGCGGGCGTGGACGAGACGGGCCTTCTTCGGCGGCGGCGACGCGAACACCGTCGGGTCCGGCATCGGCCCGCCGAGATTCACGAACAGGTCGGTCTTCGCCAGGTCCCGCGGCAGGCCGAGCCCGTAGAAGCCGGCAAAGAGCGGGTTCCTGAACGGGAAATCGCTGTAGACGCTGTAGCCCTGGGCAACGGACGCCCCCGTCAGCTCGGCCAGGGCGATCAGGTCGTCCGTTGCACCGGCCCGGGTGACCTCGGCTCCCGCGCAGAGCATGGGTGACTTCGCCTCGATGAGCCACCGGGCCGCCTGCTCGATCAGCCCCGGCTTCGGCAGCATCTCCAGCGGGACATCGAAGCGTTCCTGGGGATGGATCACCTGCTTCACGTTCTTCATCCCCAGCAGGTCCAGGGACATGCGGACGTGCACGGGCCCGCCGGGCGGCGTCTGCGCCACCTTGAGGCCGCGGCGGATCATTTCCGCGATCTGCCGCTCGTTGCGCAGCTCCCAGCGCCACTTGGTGAAGGTCACCATGGACTCCAGCCAGTTGTCCATCTGCTGGAAGCCGTTGCGGCCCTCGAAGTAGGTGCTCGTGCTGTCCGCCAGCACCAGGATCGACGACCGGTCCTTCCAGGCGTTGTAGAGGTTGTTCATCGTGCTGGGAACGGCGACGCCGGGCACGATGAGCACCGACGGCCGGTTGGTCGCCAGCTCGTAGCCGTGCGCCATGCTGGTCGCCTGGGACTCGGCCAGCGCCAGGATCATCTGCGGGTCCGGCCGCAGGGTCAGCGCGTCGAAGAAGGCGGACATGCCGGTCGAGGTGGTGCCGAAGATGTAACGCACGCCGGCGGCCCGCAGGGTCTCCACCAGCACCTCGGCCCCGGTGCCGGTGAAGGGCACGCCCTCCGCAGGCGGCGGGAGCTGGGCATTGGCCGCACTGCTGAGCAACGCGTTCACCGCCGGCGCACTGAGGCCGAGGGCGGCCAGGCTCCTGCCGAACTCGCGCCGGGAGATCTCCCGTCCCAGGAACTGCATCAACAGGTCGCGCATCTCGTCCTCCCGAGTCCGTAATGCCCGGATGATAGATGCCCGCATGATAGTTGGTTAAGCAGAGCCACCGACGGCCCCGGTGGCGGGCCAGGCGCCCGGCTCATGCGGCAATCGACCACATTGGTCACCCGGCGGCGACCCGGAGCCACCGCGACTGGCGTGCTACATTCATGGCTCAGATCTGCGCGAGAGGCCGCCATGCCCCACTCCGGGACACTGGTCCGACTGCCTGCCGGCGAATCGGGCAACGCGAAAATCCGGTCCCGCCAGGACGGCACGCGGACGCGCATCCTCCGCGAAAGCGCCGCACTGTTCGTCGCCCAGGGCTACGAGAACGTCAGCGTCGAGCAGATCCTTGCGGCAGCGGGCATCGCCCGCAGCAGCTTCTACCGGTTCTTCGCCAACCGGGAGGACGTGCTGGCAGGAATAATCCGGCCGGTGTTCGTGGCTGGCCTGGCACAACTGGAAGCGCTTGCCGCCCGGGACGCCCGGGGCGTGCTGCACGGCATCTTCGACACCTACCTGGCCCTCTGGGCGGCAAGCCCCGATGCGCTGCGGCTGTCGACCCGCACCGGCGGGGTCTACTTCGAACTGTTCCGCGACCTGCACATGCCATTCCGGGAGAAGATCACGGCCCTCGTCCGCCTGATCGAACCCGAGGGCGCCCTGCTCAACGGCAGCGCCGACTACACGGCGCGCCTGATCGCCCGCACGGCGGTGCCCGTCATGGAGGTCTATCACCGCGATCACCGCTTTGCCGACCTGTTCCGCGCCGCGATGAGCGGCTTCCTGCTGCGGCCCGACCAGCCCTCGGCCCCGCGGAGCTGACTCCGCAGGGGGAAGCAGCTTGTCAGCACCCCGGCACATCGCACCACCGGACCCGGCGGGCGCCCGCTTCGGCCCCTTCTGGCTGAGCCCGGGTGTCACACGGGCCAATGCCGCCACGCTGCTGTTCGGCGCGCTGTCCACGCTCTGCCTGGTCACGTTCGTGACGGCCGCCCAGCCGTATCTCTTCGAGATCCTCGCCATTCCGCAGGACGAGCAGGGTTCCCTGGCAGGCCTGCTGGTGGGCCTGCAGGAAGGCACCCAGGTGCTGATCGCCGGCCTGATCGGCGCCCTTTCCGACCGCACGGGCCGGCGCGTGGTGTACGTGGGCGGCCTCGTCTTCACCGCCCTGTCATTCGTCATCTACCCGCTCGCGGGCTCCGAGGCCGAGCTGATCCTGTACCGGATCATGTATGCCGTCGGCATGACGGCCGCGACGGTGATGATGTCCACCTGCTTCGCCGAGTACAGCCAGGACACGTCGCGCGGCCGGTGGATGGGGCTGGTTGGCGTGTTCAACGGGCTGGGCGTCGTCCTGATGGCCACGGTGCTGGCCAGGATGCCGCTCTGGCTGGGCGACCGGGGCTACGACAGCGCCAGCGCCATCCGGTACACGTTCTGGATCTTTGCCGGGTTCACGCTGCTGCTCGCGCTGACCCTGCGCGCGGGGCTGCAGGGGCACACGGACGTGCCGGGACGGCCGCGGCTGACGCTGCTGCGCCAGGCCGCCGGTGGCGTGACCGCCGCCCGCGGGAACCCCCGGATCGCCCTGGCCTATCTCCTCGCGTTCGCCTCCCGGGGCGACCTGGTGATCATCACGACGTTCATCTTCCTCTGGGTCTTCCAGGCGGGCGTCGACGCCGGCATGTCGCCAGGCGCCGCCACGGCCAAGGCCGGCATGATCTTCGGCACGGCCCAGGGCATGGCGCTCCTGTGGTCCGCCGTCATGGGCGTGATCCTCGACCGCGTCCCCCGACTCACGGGCGTGTGCATCGCTTTCGCCCTGGCGGGCATCGGTTATTCGGCGCTTGGCCAGGTGGACGACCCGTTCGGCCCCTGGATGCTGCCGGCAGCCATGCTGGCCGGCATCGGCGAAGCCAGCGCCGTCGTGGCCGCCGGGGTACTCATCGGCCAGGAGGCCCCGGCAGCGACCCGTGGCACGCTCATCGGCGTGTTCGGGCTGTGCGGTTCGCTGGGCATCGTGTGCCTGACCTTTGCCGGCGGCCTCGTCTTCGACGCCTTTGGCCGGTCGGCGCCGTTCATCATGATGGGGATCGTCAACTTCGCGGTGCTGGGCGCCGCACTCCGGGTCCGCCGCGGCACCCTCAAGGGCCGGCTGCGCACGCCGGCCATCGCAGGTGCGTCACCGCATGTTGATTAACCAGTGGTACGCGCTGTGCGAGTCCGGCAGCGTCGGCGACCGGCCGGTGCCCGTCAAGGCCCTTGGCCAGCAGCTGGTCGTCTTCCGCGACTCCCGGGGAGCCGCCCGGGCGCTCAGCAACGTGTGCGTCCACAAGGGCGGTTCACTGTGCCATGGGTCGGTCGTCGCTGGCGAAGTCGAGTGCCCCTACCACGGCTGGCGCTACGACGGCGACGGCGAGTGCGTGGCCATACCGGCGCTGGCTTCCGGCAAGCGCATCCCGGGCCGCGCCCGCGTCGACTCCTATCCGGTAGTGGAGCAGTGGGGACTGGTCTGGGCATTCCTGGGCGACCTCCCGGAAGCCGGGTGGCCGCCGCTCCCGGATTTCTTTCCCGAGTACGACCTGCACTACCCCAGGCAGCAGGCTGGCGCCCAGGCAGGCGGCGAGCTGGCGTGGCGCTTCGTGCGCGGGGTCGCCCAGTTCGACTGCAACTGGGTCCGGGCGATTGAGAACGGCGTGGACCGGGGCCACGCCGTGTTCGTGCACGAGGACTTCGGGAACCCGCAGGATCCGGTCGTGCCGGAATACGCAGTCGAGGAACGGGACAACCGGCTCTATTCCTTCTCCGTGCGCAGGCCGCTGAACAAGCGCGGCGCGTGGCGCGACGTGATCCCGGACGAGCGGTCGGAACGGAAGACGGAGGTGCAGATCTTCCTGCCAGCGCCCTGCATCCGCATCCAGATGCACATGCAACCGCCGGTCACCCAGGTCATCGTGACGGCCTACACGCCGATTGATCCGTATCACACGCGGATGCACTTCATCCACGCCCGCAACTTCTACACCGGGGAACAGCACGACGCGGACGCTCTCCGTCGGGTGCTCCTCGTGTTCGGCGAGGATGCCGCCGTGATCAACCACCTGCAGCCGGCCCGCGTCCCGCCGCTGCTGAGCGACGAGCTGCTGATCCAGGCCGACCACCACGGCACCCTGTTCCGCCGCCATGTCAAGGCTGCCGAGGCGAGGGGCCAGGCGATCGACCACCGGGCCATGGAGCGGGAGGACGACTACGCCAGGGTCATTCCCTGCCCCCGCCGGCGCGAGGACCCGAAGAACTGGGTCCTGCGTCCCGTCCTCATGCAGCCCGGCCGGGCATCCGGCCACGACGCACCGGCCTCCTCCGTTGACCTGCCGGTAACCTGAAAGGTCATACTTGTATGACCTTTGCGGTCAGTGCAGAATCCGCCAAACGAGAACTTGCGATGGGTGGGGCCGACGCAGGCATGGGGGCTCAGGGTATCCCGCAGCGTCCGGAAGCGTCACGAGTGGCGCGACCGGTCGCCCGCCTGCGCGTGCCGCCCACTGACGTTCCCGCATTACACAACAGTCCGATAGCGGACCGAGTCGATAAGGAGCTACCGATGATGCAGTCCCGCAGCGGCCTCTCACTGACCGCAGCCCTCACGCTGGCGTGCAGCCCCCTGCCGCTGCTGGCCCCCGCCACCGGCTGGGCGCAGGTGGAGGAGATCATCGTGAGCGCACGCAAGCGGGAGGAAAGCCTGCAGGAAGTGCCGATCGCCATCAACGCGATCACGGCCGAGGAACTGGAAAGGAAGGGACTGAACAGCATCGCGGACATCACCAAGGGCCTGTCGTCCGTGGAGTTCGACGAGGGCGCGGCGAAGAGCGACACCCGCATCACCATCCGCGGCCTCTCGCCGACCCGGGGCCGGCAGAACGTGGCCGTCCTGGTCGATGGAATCGACGTCTCGACGGAGGCCATCAGCAATTCCGGCGGCGGCGTGCTGCTGAACACCCGGCTGGTGGACATCGAGCGCATCGACGTGATGAAGGGGCCGCAGATGGCCCTCTACGGCCGCAGCGCGTTCGCGGGCGCCATCCAGTACATCACCAAGGACCCGTCGGACGTCTTCGAGTCGACCTTCTCGATGGACGCCAACGTCGAGGACCAGT
>CAZTGY010000183.1:0-6066 GCA_964613445.1 uncultured Chromatiaceae bacterium
ACGGGCACCCGGCGCGGCTGTGGGCCTTCGACTCCTTCCAGGGGCTCCCCGCGCCGGAAGGCGCGAAGGACGAGCATCCCTCCTGGGCCCCCGGCGCCATGAGCTTGTCCGTGGACGAGTTCCACCAGGCCTGTGCCCGGGACGGCGTGCCCCGCTCGGCCTACGAGGTGGTGCCCGGCTTCTACCACGACACGCTGGATCGCATGGCGCCCACCGACCGGCCGGTCAACATCGCCCTGGCCTTCATCGACTGCGACATGTACTCGAGCACGAAGTCCGTGCTCGGCTTCCTCATGCCGCGCCTCAAGCACGGCATGATCATCGCCTTCGACGACTACTTCTGCTGGACTCCCACCCAGCCCTCGGGCGAGCGCCGGGCGATGGTCGAATTCTTCGGCGACCACCCGAAGTGGAACCTGCTGCCCTTCATGAACTTCGGCTGGCACGGCCAGTCCTTCGTCGTCGAGGACAAGACGCTATTCACCTAGCAGCGCGCCGGCCACGGCGGCGATGACCGGGCCCCAGTCGCCGAAGGCGGGCTGGCGGAAGAGCCGCATCGTCGGGTACCAGGGGCTGTCGGTGCGTTCGAGCAGCCAGCGGTAGTCCGGCGCGAAGGGCAGCAGCAGCCAGACGGGCTTGCCGAGGGCGCCGGCCAGGTGGGCCACGGCGGTGTCCACCGTGATGACCAGGTCCAGCGCGTCGATGAGGCCCGCGGTGTCCGCCAGGTCGTCGAGCTGTCCCGACCAGTCGCGCAGTCGCGTGTCCGCCTGCAGCAGCGCGAGGTCCGCGGGCCGGTATTCCTTCTGCAGTGAATGGAATTCCGCGTCGGCGTCCAGCACCGGCCGGAGGAGTTGCAGCGGCAGGCTGCGCTGCCGGTCGTTCCGGTGGCTGGTGGAGCCCGACCAGGCGAGGCCGACGCGCTGGCGGGTTCGCCCGCCGAGCCGCTGGCCCCAGCGGGCCCGCAACGGCTCCGGCGCGGCGAGGTACGGCACCGCCGCCGGAATGGTGGCGAGGGTCGTGCCGAAGGCCAGGGGCAGCGACATGCACGGGCAGTGCAGGTCGTGCGCCGGCAGGGGCAGGTCGGGCAGCACCACGGCAGCGACGCCCTGCACGGACGCGGCAAGCGCGGCCAGGGTCGGCGGCACCTGGACGATGACCCGGGCCCCCTGCGCGGCGACCAGCGGCACGTAGCGGAGCATCTGCAGCGTGTCGCCGAGGCCCTGCTCGTGGTGCACGAGCAGCGTCCGGCCGGCGACGGGCGCGTCGCCCAGCCACAGGGGCTGGCTGAAGGCCGGCGACGCGGCGCTCGCGCCGGTCAATGCCCAGCGGGATTCGAACAGGCGCCACCCCGCCGCGTAATCACCCTTGAGCAGCAGGGCGAAGGACTTGTTCCACCGGGCGGTGGGTAGCTCCGGCCGGAGCGCGAGCGCCTGGTCGTGGCGGGCGATGGCTTCGTCCAGCCGGCCCGCGGCCTGCAGCGCGTTGCCCAGGTTGTCGTAGGCCTCCGCGTACTCCGGCCGGCAGGCGATCGCCGCCTCGTAGCTTGCCAGCGCCTCGTCCACGCGGCCCTCGGCCAGCAGCGCGTTGCCGACGTTGTTGTGGGCCTCGGCGAAGCCGGGCCGCAGGCTCAAGGCGCGCCGGTAGCTGGCGAGGGCCGCCGCGGTGTCGCCCCGGGCCTCGAACTGGGCGCCCAGGTTGTTGTGGGCCTCCGCGTAGTCGGGCTTCAGGCTCACTGCCCGCTGGTAGCTGGCCAGCGCGTCGTCCCGCTCGCCGGCCGCCTGCAGCGCGTTGCCGAGGTGGAAGTGCGCCTCGGCGTACCCGGGCCGCAGTGCGACCGCCCGCCGGAAGCTGCGGATCGCGTCTTCCTGCCGGCCCAGTCGCGCGTTGACGCGGCCCACGTTGTAGTGCGTCTCCGGCGACTGGGGCGTCAGGCGCAGGGCTCGGCGGTAGCTCGCCAGCGCCTCGTCGGGCAGGCCCTGCCGGTCGAGCGCATTGCCGAGATTGAGATGGGCCTCCGCCAGGTCCCGGTCCAGGGCGAGCGCCGCGCGGAAACTGGCCACGGCGTCGTCGAGCCGGCCGAGGGCCAGCAGCGCGTTGCCCCGGTTCGAGTGGCAGGGGGCGTGCCGGGGCGCGGCGCGCAGCGCCTGGTCCATCAGCGCGACGGCGGACTCGTGCTCGCCCCGCTGGTGGGCGAGCAGGCCGAGGAAGTGCAGGGCGTCGGGCTGCTGCGGGAAGCGCGCCAGGATCTGCCGGTACAGCTGCTCGGCTTCCGCAAGGCGGCCCGCCTGGTGATGGGCGACGGCCGCCCCGAGCGCGGCCTTCGCCGCCTGCGGCGACAGGGCCATCAGCCGTTCCCCAGCAGGTGCCGGGCCCAGGCGGGGAACGGGCCGCGCCAGAACAGGTGGAGCCCGGGCGAGAAGCTCCCGAAGTTCCAGCCCTGCCGGGTCGCCAGCAGGCCCAGGCTCCGGGCCGTGAATAGGCTGATGTGCCCGTTCCGGGGCGAGGCGTACCACCAGGTCAGCGGGCGTCCGGGCGCGAGTTCGCCATCGGACACCAGCGTGCTCACGAGGATCAGCCCGCCGGTCGCGAGCAGCGTGTCGAGGCGTCGTGCGAGCTCCCGGACATCGGCTACGTGCTCGAAGACCTCGAAGCAGGTGATGAGGTCGAAGCGGCCCGCCGGCGCCTCCGCGGCTGCGAAGAACGGGTCGTAGCAGGTCGAGTTCCAGCCCGCCGCCTGCAGCAGCTCGCTCATCCGCCCCGCGCCGCCGCCGTAGTCCAGGTGGCGCAGGGCCGGGCCCCGCTCGCCGAAGGTGTCCTGCAGCAGTCCGGCATTCGAGCGCGGCCGCAGGTCGGCATGGTCCGGGTCCACCTGGCCGTAGCCCGCGTTGTAGATCTCCCGCGCGAAATCCCCGGCCGTCCAGGCGGCGAACTCGGGCGCGAAAGCGAAGCCGCAGGACCGGCACTGCACGTACGGCACGAGGCGCCCCGCCGGGGGCAGGCGCAGGCCCTTCGGCTCCTCGCAGTTCTTGTTGAAGTCCACGGCCGCGAGCGGCACGCAGGGTGCCGCGCACACCGGACAGGCGGGCGAGCCCCCCGGCGCGGCGTTCACGGCAGCCCCCCCATTGCCGGGAGCCCGGCGCGGGCCTCGAGGAAGCCGTACTTGTAGAGCCACAGCAGGTTCTGCCGCACCTTGAGGGCGCCCGGCTGTGGTTCCTTCGCGAGACGCTCCAGGAGGTCGCCGACCGGGCGTTCCGCGCGGCACAGCTGCAGCAGCTGCTGCATCAGGCTGAAGTCGAGGAACTCGTCCAGGTGGTCATAGATGTTGGCCGTCGCCTTGCCGGCCAGCAGGGCCTGGCCGAGCGGGCTGGTGACGAAGCGGTCGTCCGGCCCGAGCTGGCGCGTGGCGTACCCCGCGAAGTCACCGAGGAAGCCGAGGGCACTGGAGCGCGCTGTAGTCGCCACGGGCGCCGCCCGCGCGGCCTCGGCCAGCCGCGCCCACAGGGCCAGGTAGCGGGGGAGTACCTGCTCCCAGGCCAGCGCCCGGGCGGCGGCGGCCGCCGCCGAGCCCATGCGCCGCGCGAGTGCCCGGTCGGCGGCCAGGCGGGCCAGCCGGTCGGCAGCGGCGACCAGGTCGACCGCCGTGGTCTGGGCACAGGACAGGTGGGCGAGCGAGTCCCGCTGGATGGCAAGCACGCTCTCCCAGGCGGGGTCCGCGGGCAGCGTCCGGGTAGGCACGAGGTAGCCCGTCACGCCGTCCTGCACCAGGGACCGGTAGCCGTCCCAGTCGCTGGCCACCACCGGCAGGCCCGCGGCCAGCGCCTCGACGACCGTGAGGCCGAAGGTCTCCTGCAGGTTGTCGCTGAGCGAGAGGAACACATCAGCCAGCCGGTGGAGGCCGAGCCTGTCCCGGTCGCTGGTGTCGAGCACGCAGCGCACCGCCGTGGCGAGGCCCCGCTCCTTCACCCGGTCCTGGATGAAGCGGGCATAGGCCCCGTTGTCCGCCGCCCCCGCCAGCACGAGCCGGACGGGGCGGTCGACCCTGGGCGCCAGCAGCTCGACCATGTTGAGCAGGGGCACCAGGTCCATCTTGAATTCGGGGTTGAACCGCGCGAAGGACAGGATGACGAAATCGCCGTCGTCGAGGCCCAGTTCCACGCGGCGCAGGCTGGTCGGCGTACCCGGGTCGTCCAGGGCCACGCCGAGGGGCAGTACGGCCGTGCCCGGCGCCGCGAAATCCGGCTGCACGGCCGCAAGCCGCGCGAAGGCGGAGCGGAGGACGCCTTCGGCGGTGGGGCTGGTGCAGACCAGGCAGTCGCCGGGGTGCACGCCGTTTGCGCTGTTCAGCAGGGCCCAGTTGAGGAAGTGCTCGTTGGCGAGCGAATGGGTCATCCCGGTGACGACGAAGGGCGACGGCGCCAGGGTGCGGCGGATGTGGGCGCCGATCCAGAGATTGGGATCGAGGACGTGCAGGACGTCGATGGGGTCGGCCGCGAGCTGCGGGCCGATGCGGGCGAAGGGCACCACGGTGACGGGCCGGGGGAGGTCGCGGAGCAGGGTCTGCTCGAGGATCCCCGCGTCCTTCCGCGTCGGCACGAACAGGGTCAGGCGGTGCGGGGCCGGCGCCGAGGCCAGCGCCCTGACGAAGCCGTGATTGGCGACGGCACGTCCCCACATCCGTTCGGGCCGCCCGAAGGAGTTGGTGATCGTGTCCATGTAGAAGGGAATGGCGACGTGCATGGGCAGCTGGCGGCAGCGAGGGGGAAGGGCTGCGCCTAGTTTGCCACCGGACGGCGGTAGGGGGTGGCCAGCGCCTAGGCGGCCACGCCCGCTGCGACCGAATCGCCGAGCAGCAGGACGATCCAGCCCGCCGCGGCAGGGGCATCGGGATTCATTGGCCGGCAGTCAGGCGCGCGCGCGGAACCAGGCGGCGGGCCTTCGCTGCATCGAAGCCAGCACGGCGACTGCACCGCCGAAGAGCCAGGCGGCAGCGGGTGCCGGGACGACCGCGAAGGTCCATTGCTGGCCGTTGTTGAACCCGCTGGCGCTGGTGGTGCAGGTCTGCGTGCAGGTGGCGTTGCGCAGGACGAGGGTGGTGCCGTTCCAGGTCGCCGTAGTGAAACCGTCGAGGCTGGCAATGGATGCCTGCGGGCCAGCGACGGCGTCGTCGCCGCCGATCGTGCGGCTGACCGCCGTCCCGGGGCCCCACGTCGTGGTGCTGTCGTTGGTGAAATTCGCGCCAAAGGTGTAGTTGCCGCAGAGGCTGGCGCCCACGCCGGGCCCGAAGTTGCCCTCCGTGCAGATGAACGAAGCCGCCGTCGCCGCGGCGCCGTTACCCAGCACGAGACCCGTGACCGAGTGCCGGAACAGGGTACTGGTGGGCGCCGTCGTCACGCGCACGTTATAGGTGCCACCCGTCTGGCTCAGCAGGTTGGTGACGTCGTTGTAGGACCAGGTGGCGGTGGAGGAGGTGATGTTGGACGGGGTGCCCGCGGTTCCGCTGTTGCTGAAGGTCCGGACCTCCGTCAGCGTGGCGTTGAAGCTTGCGGCATCGGCTGCTGCTGACGCACCACCCACGCTGGCCACCACGGCGGCTGCCAGGACGGTCTTGTTCTTCATCGTCGTTCCCCCACGATGCCGGCGCCGCCCGCGGCCCGGCTCGCCTGCACTGCCTTCGGCAGGACTCTTGTTTGGTGGAGGCGGCGGGAATCGAACCCGCGTCCGCAAGTCCTCTGCCCTCAGATCTACATGCGTATTCCGCCAATTGTCTTACTGGCAGCTACCCGACGGACAGGGACAACTGACAGCCAGTCCGGTTGATGGGCTTTAACGTGAAGGTCCCGGACGAACCCGCACGCGATCCTGTATTGGGTTACTCCCGGGTCCGGATCGCACAGGCACGATGCCGGTCGGAAGGCTCTCAAGACTGGTTTTTAAGCAGCGAGAGCGTAGTTGTCGTCGTTGGCAACTAAGAGTTTGCAGATGGATTTACGAGGTGATCTGCACCTCGGCATGCACCAAGGGGTTCGCAACCCACGTCGAAACCAGGTCGCCCCCAGTACCGCCAGT
>CAZTGY010000184.1:0-6048 GCA_964613445.1 uncultured Chromatiaceae bacterium
CGCATCGTCGTCGGCCTGGCCAACGGCTACTCGGCGGCTGCGGGGGAAGCCCTGTTCAGCCCGCCGGAGCGGCCCTTGCGCTTCGAGCCGGAAGCGTACCTGCTGCCCTTGGTCCGGTACGTGCACCGGAACCCGCTCCGCGCCGGCCTCGTGGGTGACCCGGCGGACTGGCCCTGGTCCGGCCACCGGGCCTACCTGGGCTACGACCGCCCGTGGTGGCTGTCCACCGACCTCTGCTTCCGGCTGCTCGGCGGGGACGTGCTCCGGGCGTCGGCGGCCTACCGGGCGCTGGTGGGGCCGCGCCGCGGCGGCTGATCACCACCCCGGCTCGGCCACCGTCGCCGCCGCCTTCGGGATGCTGCCCCGGTAGTTCTCCGGCCCCACGTTCAGCGACGAGATGTCCATGACATGGGTGTACAGGTCGGCCATGAAGCCGTCGCCCGTGGCGCGCGCGAACAGCATCTTCTTCCCGTCCGGCGAGATGGAGTCGAGGCCGTCGAACTTGGCGTTCCAGGTGACGCGCTCCGGCGGTGCGTTCGGGCGCTCCATGTCGTACAGGAAGATTTCCCAGTTGTTGTTCTCGATCACCCGCACGCCGATGAAATGCCTCCCGTCCGGCGCGGGGTAGCTGCTCCAGTTCATGCCCGTGTCCGGCGGCGTGCGCGGGGTGAGTTCCGTGCCGTCGTGCCTGATGGTGAAGACCGTCATCGGCGTCGGGCGGATCTTGCCGTAGTCCTCGTACTTCCACGCCCGGAACATGACCGTCTTGCTGTCCGGCAGGTACATGGGCCGGCCCTCGTCCCACTCCTTCGTGAAGGTGATCTGCTGCTCCCCGGTGCCGTCCGCGCGCATGCGCCAGAGGTCCATGTTGCCGTTGGTCTGGCGCCCGAACACGATCCACTGGCCGTCGGGCGACACCGAGATCTCCGCGTCGTAGAACTCGTTGTTGGTGAGCCGCTGCACGTTGCTGCCGTCGATGCTGGCCTTGTACAGCTCGCCACCCTGGGGATAGTCGCGGGGATCCGACCAGTTGCCGATCGGCTTGTCGAGCTGGTCGCGGATGGACGTGAACACCACGTGCTTCATGTCCGGGAAGAAGTACGAGCAGGCATCCTGGCCGGTGCCGTTGATGCGCCGGAGGTCGGTGCCCTGGTCGGTGAAGGTCCAGGTCAGCGCGCCGCCGTCCGTGGGCTTCTTGCGCACCGCGTCCTTGTCCTGGACCTGCGCGATGATGTGCAGGTTGTCCGTGGCGTAGTAGGCCTCGGCGGCCTTCGGCACGTTCGGGATCCTGTAGTAACGCAGCTTGCGCGGCCCTTCCTCGGCCACCTGGACCCCGGCCGGCGGGCTGAAGCTCGGAGTTTTCGCGGCCGTCGCCTCCGGCGTGTTGAGTTTCGCTGTGCAGCCGGCTGCCAGCGTGACGACGATGGCACCGAGGATCGCGCGCTTCATGGGTCTCTCCTGAGACGATGGCCAGCCCCGGACACTAGGGAGCGGCGCCGCCCGGTGTCAATGGACAACCTGCCGCAGGGCTGCACGCGAATGGACGCCCGGATACGGTGCAGACGCACCCGGGTGGTGCAGAGGGTCAGTCCGGCAACGTTCCGCCAGGACCCGGCCTCATACGGTTGCGCCGCTCCTCCGGACCTCGCCGACCTGTCGCGTGATCTGGCCGATGTGCCGGCCATCGGTGCCACAGCATCCGCCCCAGACACTGATGTGCGGGAACCTGCGCGCCAGCGTGGCCATCTGGGCTCCCAGTTCAACCGGGTCACCGTCTTCAAGATGGCCGAGCTTGCAGAGGTCCAGCGTCTCCATCGCTACCGCGTTCGGCAGGAAGCCGCCAAGGCGGGCCGTCCATGCCCCGGGCGTCAGGCCGGGCTCGAACTCGGTCGGGTGGGTGCAGTTGATCATGTAGTACGCCGGCGCGTTGCCGGTGGCAGAATCGACGCGGGAGATCGCCTCTTCCAGCGTCTCGCCCCCCTTGAGCCGCCCGCCCCGGGCGACGAAGAACGAGATGACGACGGGCACGTCCGCCGACTTGGCGGCGCGGGCCAGCCCGATCGCCTCCTCCACGCTCGTGAAGGTCATGGCGGTGACCTGGTCGGCCCCGGCATCACGAAAGGTCAGGATCTGCTCCGAATGGTAGTCCTCGGCCTCTGCCGCATCGGGCATGCGCCCGGTGTTGTACGCATCGCCCCGCGGGCCGATCACGCCACCGACCAGCATCGGCGTGTCGGGGCTGGCATATTCCCGCGCAAAGTCCCGATAGAACTCGATGCCGCGGAAGTTGATCTCCTGGAGGGCCTCGCGGGAGAAGCCCGTGAGTTCACCCCAGTCGCGGCTCGCGCGGTAGTGCAGGCCCTCGTTGAGCATGCCGAACCCGTTGGCAACGGCAGCCTCCACGACCTTCCGGTGATAGTCCCTGAGGCAGGACAGCCCGCGCGCGTCGTTGAGCAGCTCGAAGCCGCAGAAGTGCCGCAGCTTGAACCCGTCGACATACTGCATCCAGGTCTCGAAGCCGCCGGCGGTTGACATGAGTCTTCCGGCCAGCTGCGGCAGTCCTTTTTGGGGCGGCATGGCAGTCTCCCTACGACGTTGCAGTGGGAACAGGCACCTGAAACACCCCATGGCTGGGGGGGGCAGTGCGAACAGCGGCCGACCACTGCCTGCGCCTACTTGCTCGCGGAGTAGGCCTCGAGGAGCAGGTTGCGCTCCGGCATGTCCTGCAGGACCAGGCGGCCCAGCGACGTGTCGGCCTGGAGGCGGCCAGCAGACTGCGGTGGCGGCAGCGCATGGAAGCGGGACAGGGCCGCGACGCGCTCGCTGAAGATCGGTGCCGGCGCCGGGCCGGGTGGCCGGGCCCACACGTAGGTGATCGACTGCAGCACGCCGCTGGCGTCGAAGTCGTACAGCGACGCGTTCAGGCGCGGGTCGTCGCACTCGCTGCCGCGCGCGTCGATGCGCAAGCCGTCCGGCCGGTTCGGCACCTTGCCGTCGATGCTCTCCCCGAAGCGCCTGCCAATGGCCTGCCGCGCCTGCTCGACCCGGGCCTTCCCGAGCTGGTCGAGGAGGGTCTGGCGGCAGACTTCCGGCGAGCGCTGCCCGGGAGCCGTCAGCGCCGGGGACTGCGCGCCCGCTGCCGCGGGCGGGGCACCGACGCGCTCCAGGACGCAGTCCGGCATCCGGAACTCCCGGATCCTGTTCCCGTCCACGATCTCGAAGCCCAGGAGCGGGACGCCCTGGTCCGGCAGCGCAAAGGCCCGGCCGTCCTCCATGCGGTACTGGATCGGGCCGAGCGAGTCGTCGCCCGTGCCGTCGATGGAGGCCCACGACCCGGGCAGGAACTCGGTGATGCCCGCCCCGAACAGGACCTCGCACATGGCACCGCCGGGATTGGCGAGCATCCCCAGCAGCTGTGCCATGTCATCCCCTCCGCGCTGCATGACGCTGCTGCCGACGCGCCAGCGCCCGAGCAGGGGATTGCGCCCGGCTGGCAGCGGGGCCGTGGCGAGCAGCCGGGCGCGCAAGGCCTTCAGCGCGGCATCGTTTTCTGCCAGCTGGCGCGCCTGATCGGCGCGTCCGGCTGCGGATTGGCGCTCGAATTCCTCATCGCGCTGACGCTGCTCGTCGTAGGCGTCGTCCCGCTGCTGCTGTTCCCACCTATCCTCCTCCTGTTCCGAGCAGGAGTAGTAGCCGCAGTTCTTGGCCTGGGCAAAGGCGGGGCTGGCGATCCCGGTCAACGCCAGCACGGCAATCCAGCGACGGAGGTTCATGGTTGCTCCCACGGGGAACAGGAACTTCAAGCGCCCCTAAAGCCCAGTGTGCCAGCCCGGCACACCCGCGGCTACGTGCCGCGCCACTGGCAGGCCCCGGACTACTCCTGGCGTCCCGTCTGCCAGGAATGGCCAAGGCCCTGGCGCTGGCTCTCGGCTACGTAGGCATCGCGTTCCTGCTCCGTCCTGAAGCGTACCGGGTTACCGGACCCGCCCCAGCTGGCGATCCAGAACTTCTCGCCCGTCTTCTCGTCAGTCTCCTCACTAAGCCACCAGGACATGCTCATCTCCTTGCGGTCATTGGCGCTGGGGAGCCTGTCCGGAGGCACCCCGAGGGAAGACTATCAGGGTGGAAGGTGACATAAGGTGCCTTCCGGGTTGGCCGGCGGGATCCGGCCGTGCAATGCTTGGCTTCGGGTAATGGCGTGAGCGAGAGAGTCATGCGCAACGCGTGGGCCGCCGTCGTCCTCCTGCTGTCCGGACTGCCGGCCTTCGTCGTGGCAGCCCCATACACTCTGGTGGGCTTCTACACCCGCAGCAGCCAGGGCAATCTCAACACCCACGTGTTCAGGGCCGGCGCCACCCAGGGTTGTCCCAACGCCGGCGGTCCGCCACCCACCAGCTACATCCAGCCCTGCTACAACCCGGCCCAGTCCTGGACCAGCGCGAACGGCGTGGCGCCCGAAGTGAGCAGTGCGGGCCTGACGGCCTGGGACTGGAACGGCGTCACCCTCGCCGGCACCGGCCTGTTCTGGCCGACGCTGTTCCTCCAGAACAATCCCAACAACACCCAGCTGGTCAGTCACAAGGTCTACCAGCTCGGGATCACGCCCGGCATCGCCAACACGGTCACCACGGGCTACGAGTGCCTGGGGAATCCCGCCTTTCCGGACATCTGCATCGGGGCGTCGTCAGCCTTCAACCTGTGGAACGTCGTGCGCAACGACGGCAGCTACCTGATCCTGGCCAACTCGCCGGTCATCGGCACCTGCTTCCTGTATGGGGCGGGCACCACGCCCGGGTGTCCCAACGACCCGGCGCTGGTCTCGAAATTCTACCTGGTGCTCGCCGCCGCCGGCGCACCGGACACGGACGCCGACGGCATCCTGGACGGCCTCGACAACTGCAGCCTCGTGGCCAACCCGACCCAGTGCGATGCCGACGGCGACGGCTACGGCAATCATTGCGACGGGGACATGAACAACAACGGCGCGACGAACGCCCAGGACACCGTGCTGTTCCGCCAGCAGCTCGGCCAGCCCAGCGCGCCCCCCGGCTACAACAAGGCCGACCTGAACTGCAATGGCACGGTGAATGCCCAGGACACGACGCTGTTCCGGCAGTTGCTGGGCTCGCCGCCGGGGTCATCCGGCCTGCATCCCTAGGCGGTGCCACCGGCCAGCCCCGGCGCAACGGTTGGGCCCAGGGGCCACGGTGGCCTGCAACAAGCAAGAAGATGAGGATTCATGATGTCCAGCCTGATTCGCATCGCTGCCATGCTCGCCGTATCGCTGACAACGCACGCGGCGTTGGTCGGGCGGGCTCCGTTGACGCCCGGCGGGACGGATTACCAGGCGTATTACGACGACGTGCAGAACATCACCTGGCTACGGGACGCAAATCTGGCTCGAAGCAATTCCTTTGGCGTCGATGGCATCTGCGCCGGCCCGGGAGAGTTTGGCTCCGGATGCCCCGACGTGCCTGGTGCCATGGATTGGTTCACCGCCAATAACTGGATCACCGCCATGAATGCCGCCAGTTACCTCGGCATGTCGAACTGGCGAATGCCCAGGACAGTCCAACCGGACGTGGGTTGCAGCGGTCGCACCAACCCCACCCCGGCACCTCGCCAGTATTACGGCCGGGACTGCACGTTGAGCGAAATGCCACGCCTCTTCTCGACTGGCATCACCTGGTATGCGCCGGGGGTATTCCTCAACATGCCTGCGCCCGAGTCCATGTGGTCGTCAACGCCCTATGCGCTTGATGCCGGGCAGGCCTGGGCCTTCAATTTCTATTACGTGGGCGGCTGGCAGGAGGCCACGCTGAAGACCAACAAGGGTTTCGTCATGCCCGTCCTGGACGGGGACGCATTTGCCGTCGTTCCCGTTGCCTCGGCCGCCTGGCTCTTTGGTTCGGCCCTGGGAGTTGTGGGTTGGCTGCGTCGACGCGGTTCTGCGCCAGGGTGACGGCCCGATCCACGTGATCGTGGCCGGCGGCTTCCCCGAGATGGCGTAGACCACGCGGGAGATGCCGGCGAAGCGGACCTAGCTGG
>CAZTGY010000185.1:0-2311 GCA_964613445.1 uncultured Chromatiaceae bacterium
AGGACAATGACGACGTTCGGGGCTCCCGCCGGCGCCTTGACCTGGAAGCGCAGCGGCGGCTTCACGTTGCGCGCATCGAGCTCGGTGTACACGGGCCGCGCTGGCTCGGCCAGCGGCAGGATGGTGCGGTCGGGCGCGGTGGCCTCGCCAAAAGCCTGGGCGCCAGCGAAAAGTAGCGTCGCTACCATGGTGGCACCGAAGGCGCGATCCGTCATGCCGCTGCTCATTACGGTCTCCTGAATGAATGGGCCGGGATCCCCCTTGGCGAAGCCCGGCCCAGGTGGGCGATGCGGACGACTACACAATGGAATCGATTACTGGTGTTTCTTCACACTGACGGAATTCAGAAGCCCTGGCAACTGGGGTTCTACTGACAGTCCCTAGCGCTGGCTCCATCGCCAGGGAACAAGGGTCTTCCGCTGGGCCTCGTCGCCAGACTCCAGGCGCTCCGCCTCCGCCGCGGCCACCGCACAGGGATCCTCGGCCCGGAACATCCGATCCCAAACACCCTTGGCGAGGATGGGGATCCCGGCCGTGGCCACGGCCGCCCCGCCGGTGAAGAGCACGCCCTTCGGGTCCACTCCGATGCCGGGCTCGGACAGCGTTCCGGTGATCCGCATATAGGGGTTCAGGATCTCGGCGACGGTCACATCCACGCGCCCACGCCGGGGGGCCGTGCTCAGGTGGAGCTCGAGCTCCTCCGACCGGAGGTCGACGGTGCCATGAGAAATGACATTGACCCTCTCGGTCTGCACGACGACGGCGGGGGCCGTCCCCACCACGCCGTTCGCGACATCGGCAAAAACGGCCAGGCAGCGCACGACAGCGGTGTCGCGAACTGCGACGCGCGGCATTGCGGCGGCCATGAGGTCCCGCAGGAGGCCGCCAAACAGGGCGCTCACGTTTCGCGCTGGCACTTCCCCGCCGCCGGTGGTCAGTCGCAGCCGGCCATCCAGCGACTGCGCCAGTTCTCGCCAGGTGGCGCCTTCGCCGGCAAGTTCCAGCCCGACCTCGGCCCGGGGGCGCGCCGCCCGCTGGGCCGGCGTATCGCTCAACCTTGCGAGCACGACGCGGGTGCCACTCGCCGAGAGCTGCACGGTCGCTCCGCCATTCCGTTGCCGGATGCTGCCGGCCAGGCTCAATCGCCCGTCCGGGGGCGCCTTGAGTTCGAGCGAGTCGATCGTGAGGCTGCCCGCCTTCAAGCGCGCGGCAAGGTTCAGATCGTCGAGCGCCACGGTCGCGACCAGCGCCCGGGTTGCCCTGACTGCGAACGATCCGTCGATGCGGTTGAGCCAGTCGAGTGGGAGCCTGGTGTCCGGGATGAGGCGCGGATTGTTCCGGCGTCGCGCAGGCCCTGTGGATGAGACGGGACCACCACTGGCAGTAGCGGCAGCGCCGGCTTCCGGTGTACCCAGGTACGGCGTCAGATCCAGGAGGTCGGAGCGGAAATCCACGTCCAGAGTCGGCCGCTTCTTCAGGTCGAGCTGCAGCCGGCCGTCGAAATCAGTCGTGCCAAGCCGGCCGGTGGCCCTGTCGACCCTGAACGCGGTCGGCGTGCCGGTGAATTCGGCGGCCAGGTCGAAGGGCTGCGCCGGCAGATCCAGGGCGAAGAGGCGGCCGGCAGCGGAGAGGTCGCGGGTGCCCGCCACCACCTTGAGTGCGGTGGCGGAGAAGTCCGGCGCCCAGTCGAGCTGGCCACTGGCGGTCACCCGTCCGGCATCCGTGTTGAACTCCGCCTCGTCGAGCCGCCAGGCGCTACCCTCGGCCCGGCCGCGTACGCGCAGGTCGAAAGGCACCGCGGCCACCCGCGCCGAGCCAATCCGGGGCAGGAAGCGGGTGACGTCCCTGCCCCTGGCGGTCACCCGGAACTCACCCCGGACCGCGCTGAGCGGCAGCTCGATGTCGGCATCCACGGTGCCCTGGGCGCCCGCCGCGGCAAGCTGCATCCGGCCCAGCGTGATGCGTTTCGGCGTCACCGCGACGTCACCGGCCACGCGAAACTCCCCGGGTGGCAGCTGGTACCCGGGGACGAGGTCGCGGAAGGCCTCGAGGCGCGGACCCTCGACGGAGAGGTCCAGGGTGGTCCCGAGCTTCGGCTGGTCGCCAACGCGGCCCGACAGGCGCACGTCGGCGCCGGCGACGGTACCCTGCACGTCGTCCAGCCGGGACGCGCCCGGCTCCCGGCGCAGCCGGCCGCGCAGGTCGAAGGCGCCAGCCGGCAGGCCGTCAATCCGGAAGCTCGCCGCCAGAGTCCGGAGGTCGGGGCCGCGGAGCGACCAGGTGACATCCGTGCCGGGACCCAGCGGCTCCC
>CAZTGY010000185.1:2321-6048 GCA_964613445.1 uncultured Chromatiaceae bacterium
GCCCGCCCCGCAGCTCGCCCTTGCGGATTGCGGTGTCACTGGCCGTCCACTCCAGCTCGGCGGTGGCGGCAAAATCGACGGCGGGCAGGCCCTTCAGGCCGGCGAGCTCTCCAACGCGCGCGACGCTCGGACCGGAGGCCGAGAAGCTGAGGCGGGTGCCGTGGAAATCGGGGCTGGCCCCGAGCGGACCCGAGAGTGTCGCTTGCCCGAGCACCGTCGTTGCGCTGACGTCGATCCGCTCCGCACCCTGGGTAGACTTGAGCGTGCCGGAAACGTCGAAGGCCCCGCCCAGCGAGGGCGGCAGCGACAGGACGCTGCGAAAGCGCCCCAGGTCACTCCCCCGGAAGCTGAACTTGAGGTCGTTGCCCTTCAGTTCGGTGAACCGCGCCACGGTGCCCCTGAGGCCGGCACGGGCGTCCGCGAGCGTGAGCGTCGCGTCGTCGATCCGGAGGTGCTCGCCTTTCCGCTCGATGGCCGCCGTCAGGCGGAACGGCTCCGCCGGCAACCGGTCGACACCGGCCAGGCCACCGGCGAAGCTCAGGTCGGGGCCGGCGACCTCGAGCTCGCCGCGGGCCCTGCTCATGACTGCCGGATCGGCGAGTGAGCCCCGGGCCCTGATCGTGAACTGGCCGATCTCGCCGGTGAGCTCGCCCTCGACGCCGGCGCCATCAGCCGACGGCCGGACCACGCCGTCGAGCACCAGCGGCCCGGAGCCCAGGTGGCGCACGCCGAACCGGGACGTCAGGTAGTCGGCACCGGGACCGCGGACCTTCAGGTCCAGCTCGGTATTGACCGGCCGCGCGAGGTCGTCCACGCGGAGGCCCAGGTCCACGTCAAGCTCCCCGATCCGCCCGTCGAGCGCCACGCTGAAGTCGCGCCCGGCCACGAGCCTGGCGGACGGGCCGGCACGGGCCTGCAGGCTGATCGACTCACCATTAAGGGCGCCCCGGCCGGACAGCTCCAGCATGCCGCCGGCACCGCGCCGCTGTTCGAGACTTTCGAAGTGCAGGTCCAGCGGCCGGTCGAGGCGCGGCCCGGTGAACCGGACCCGGGCGCCCGGCAGCGAGACGCCCTCCACCACCAGGGGCAGAGACTCGGGCCAGACGAAGTCGTCGCCAGGCGAATCCGGGGCAAACTGCCAGTTGCTGGCGCCGTCGGCGCGGCGCTCCAGGAGCAGGTCCAGGCCGTCCAGCTCGATCCGGCGCACGATCACCGGCCGGTTGATCAGGGATGCGGCGTCGATTTCGACGATGAGGCGGCTGACCCGGAGCATGTCGCCGCGGCTGCCCCAGGCAACATTGGCGAGCCGGACGCCGTCGGCGCTGAGCCGCAGGGTGCGGCCGGCCCGGATGGCTACCCGCCCGTCGATCGCCAGCGGCCGCTGCAGTTTCGCGCTAACCCAGCTGGTCAGCGGCTTGCCCAGGGCCCCGAGGTCGGACGTGAAGAACGCCAGCGCCGCAGCCGCCATGAGCAGCAGGACGGCAACCAGCGCCGCCAGGAGTAGGCGGCCTGGGCTCATCGGATCTCGTCGAGAATCGATCCTTCGGAGATGGGCCGGCCGATGGCGATCTGCAGCTGCACGCTGCCGTTATCCACCCAGCCCAGCGACAGGAGGAAGGGCCCCACCGGTGAGCGGCCGCCGACGGAGCCCGACACGCCGTAGAGCGCGCCGTCGCTGACGTCGTCGATTCGATCGCCCACGCGCCCACCCTGGAGGCGCAAGCCGGCGTACAGCGCCTGGTCGAAGAGGGACTGGATGTCAGCCAGCTTCCAGTAGTAGCTCGAGCCGGTGAACCAGTAACTGCTGCCCCGCAACTCACCGCGCTGCAATCCCGGGAAGGTCCGGATGCCGCCAAGCTGGAACTCCTGGGGCGCGGACAGGTCGCCGCTGAGCTCCTTGCCACCGCCAAAGATCAGGCTGAGCGCGTCGCCGCGGAAGGGGAACGACTTCGTCAGCACGCCCTCGGCGAGGCCGTAGTCCTGCTCGCCGCCCAGCCAGGCGCCCGAGCTCACCAGCCGGGCGTTCAGGAAGGTGCCGCTGGTGGGCAAGGCAACCGAGTTACGGGTGTCGTAGACGAAGCGCAGCTGCAGGCTGGAGTCGCCTACGTTGTTGACTTCGGGCAGGAGGGTGGACCCCGTGTCCACCTCCGCGTCGTACCACCCGCTGCGCGCTCCGATGCGGAGCTGCGCCCGCGTGCCAAAGTTCATGCCGGCATCCACCTGGCCGTAGGTCTCGCTGATGATGTAGCGGGCGACCCGGTCGCCGTCGTCGTAGATGTTCTCGAAATTGCGCTCGAACCGGGCGAGTGGCTGCACGAAGAAGCGCTGGGGGACGTCCAGCGGCTGGTAGAAGTCGGTCTCCAGGATCCACTGCTCGCCAATCTGGACGGCACTGTGCCACTGGCCGCCGAGTGAATTCATCCAGGTCCGGTTGTGCTCCGCGCGCAGCAGGGCCTCGAGGCCGCCATCCGCGTCGCCGGCGAGGCCCAGGTCGAAGCGGACGAAGTCCGGGCCCCAGGACTTCTCCGTCGCGGTGATCTCGAGGGTCCGCGACTCGGCCGGACCCGTGAACTGGTAGGCGACGCGCTCGAAATCACCCAGCGCGAAGATCCGGCCCGTGTCCTCGATGACCTGTTCCCGGCGGATCTCCTGGCCCGGCGTGGCGTGCTGGAGCTGGGCGCGCACGAACTCGGGGTTGACGCGCTTCAGTCCCTTGACCTTCACCCCGGCCAGCCGCGTCGAGGTGGTGCCCTCCTGGGTAATGGCCTGGCGCCAGGCCAGGTACTGGTCCTCCGGCATGGCCAGCCGGCGGAGCTGGTCCTTCATCTTCAGCGCCGCCTCCCGGCCGAGGGGCACGGCATCCGGGACCCGGTCGAAGGCCGCGGAGCCGATGTCGCCCATGGGCACGACGATGCTGACGTCCCGATCTGTGAGGCTGGCGATCTGCGCCTTCTGGTTCGCGTCGATCATGACGTCCAGGGAGCGGCCGGCCAGGGCCAGCGCGGAATTCAGGTCAGCGGCCTTGGGCGGCGGGGAGGCGAGCGACACGGCGATCACCACGTCGGCGCACAGGTTCCGGGCGATGTCGACCGGCAGGTTGCGCATCATGCCGCCATCGGACAGCACCCGGTCGCCCATGATCACCGGCGAGAAGGCGCCCGGCACCGCCATGCTCGCCCGCATCGCGACCGAGAGGTCGCCGCTGTCGAGCACCACCATCTCCCCCGCCAGCATGTCGGTGGCCACGGCCCGGAAGGGAATCGGGAGTTCGTCGAAATTCCGCGTGGACCGCGCGGTGGCAACGAGGCCGCGGATGACGTCCTCGATGTCCTGGGTCTTCAGCAAGCCACTGGCGGTGGTGATGGAGCCGTCCTTGATCCCGAGGTCCAGGCTGTTCGTGTAGGTGATGCCGGCGAGCTTCCCGTGGATCGGCGTCCGGTCGCGCAGGCCCTCCGTACCGACGGTCCTGGACCAGTTGATGGCGAGCACCGCCTTCTCGATCTCCTCGGGGGGCAGGCCGGAGGCGAAGGTGCCGCCAACCAGGGCGCCCATGCTCGTGCCGGTCACGCAGTCCACGGGGATGTGCAGCTCGTCGAGCACCCGGAGCACGCCGATGTGGGCCGCGCCCTTCGCGCCACCGCCGCCAAGGACGAGGCCGACGCGGGGGCGACCGGGAGGCGCCGGGTCAGCGGCCGGGCCCGGCGCCGGCGCCGTCACCTGGGCGGTC
>CAZTGY010000186.1:0-6036 GCA_964613445.1 uncultured Chromatiaceae bacterium
GGGGTGCTCTTCATCGGCGGGCTCACCGTCGCGTCGTTCTGGATCCTCCAGCCCTTCATTCCCGCCTTCGTCTGGGCCGTGATGGTCGTCGTGGCGACCTGGCCGATGATGCGCGGCGTGCAGGGATTCTTCGGCGGCCGTCGCGGGCCCGCGGTGGCCGTCATGACGGTCGTCATGCTGCTGGTGTTCGTCGTGCCGCTCGTGCTGGCGATTGCCGTGATCGCGGACTACACGGATGCCGCCGCTGCCTGGGTGACCGGACTGGCGAGC
Source organism: uncultured Chromatiaceae bacterium (assembly GCA_964613445.1). Lineage (GTDB taxonomy): Bacteria > Pseudomonadota > Gammaproteobacteria > Steroidobacterales > SHZI01. The sequence continues at coordinate 271 of CAZTGY010000186.1, forward strand.
CGGCCGCTGCCACAGCCGCCCGCCTGGCTCGCGGGCCTGCCGCTGGTCGGGGAGCGGGCTGCAACCGCCTGGGCCGACCTGGCGGCCAGCGGGATGCCCGAGGTTGCCGCCCGCATCGAGCCCTACACCCGTGACCTCACCCTCTGGCTGGTCTCGGAAGCGCGCTCCGTCGGCCTCGTCATCGTCCAGGGCCTCCTGATCGTGATCCTCTCGGCCGTGCTGTACTCCGGTGGCGAGGCCTGGGGTGGCTGGATGACCGCCTTCGGGCGGCGCCTCGGGGAGCAGCGGGGCGCGGATGCCGTGACGCTGGCCGGCCAGGCGATCCGCGGGGTCGCCCTCGGCGTGGTCGTGACCGCATTGATCCAGTCTGCCCTCGGCGGCATCGGCCTGGCGCTGGCCGGCGTGCCATTTCCCGGGGTGCTGACCGCGGTCATGCTGGTCCTGTGCATCGCCCAGCTCGGGCCCATACTCATCCTGCTCGCCGGCACGGCCTGGCTCTTCGCGAACGGGGAGCAGGGGTGGGGCACGTTCATGCTGGTCTGGTCGCTGGCCGTCGGGCTGATGGACAACTTCCTCCGGCCGGTGCTGATCCGCCGGGGCGCCGACCTGCCGCTGCTGCTGATCTTCGCCGGCGTCATCGGCGGCCTGCTGTCCTTCGGCCTGATCGGCCTTTTTGTGGGACCCGTGGTGCTGGCCGTCACGTACACTCTGGTGGATGCGTGGGTGTACCAGCGTCCCACCGCTCCCCCTTAGCAGCAGGGTTCGGGGTGCCGTGACCGACAACCGTCAGAGGAGGACGCCATGACCAGAGACCTTTGCGCTACGGCCTGCTCTGGCGCGTTGCTGGCGCTCCTGCTCGCCGCGCCAGCCGGGCACGCGGCTGAGCCCAACCTGCTGACGGACTCGTTCTACGTCTCGCTCGGAACGTACAACGTCGGGTCCGACACGGAGGTGGAACTCGACGGCGAGGCCGGTACGGGCGACCTCGTCGACCTGGAGAGAACCTTCGGCGACAACGACGCCAACCGCTTCCGCCTGGATGCCTGGTGGCGCATTGCTGACCGGCACAAGGTCCGGGCCATGTGGTTCGACTCGAGCCCCAGTGCTTCGCGCGCCATCGATACGGAGATCAACTGGGGCGACGAGACTTTCCCGGTCGGTGCGGACGTGCAGCTCGACATCGATTTCAGCATCTACGAACTGGCCTACGAATACTCGTTCTTCCGGCGACCGTCCTGGGAAGTGACGGGTTCCATCGGGCTCCACTACACGCAGTTCAAGGTCGGGCTGTCGGCCGAGCTCGAGGTCGAAGGCCAGCCGGGCACGACTCGGACCGCCAGCGATTCGGCCCGGGTCAACGCCCCCCTGCCCGTCTTCGGGTTCCGGGGTCTCTGGAACCCGGGCGGCAATTTCTGGATCGACGGCTCCGCGCAGTACTTCGCCCTGTCGATTGACGAATACGACGGCAGCCTCACGGACCTCCGCATCGCCGCCATCTGGCAGCCGAAGCGCTGGCTCGGCATCGGCGTCGGTTACAACTCCTTCACCGTGGACGTGGACGTGGACAAGTCGGGCTTCCAGGGGTCGCTCGACTGGAGCTACTCGGGCCCGCAGTTTTTCCTGAGCGGTTCCTTCTAGGAGCAGCGCCACGAAACCGTCACTTAACTGGCTGCTGGCGCTGGCTCCCGTGGCCATTGCGCTCGAAATGCGGCACGCCGCGGCGCCCCTGGTCTTCTTCGCGGCGGCGCTCAGCATCGTGCCCATCGCCGCCCTGCTGGTTCACGCCACCGAGCAGCTCGCCGTCCGGACCGGCGACGCCATCGGTGGCCTCCTGAACGCGACCTTCGGCAACGCCCCCGAGCTCATCATCGCCGTGGTGGCGCTGAAGGCCGGGCTGATGCAGATGGTGCTGGCCTCCATCATCGGCGCCGTGCTCGCCAACCTGCTGCTGGCCCTCGGGCTCGCATTCTTCCTGGGCGGCCTGAAGAAGCACGACCAGGAATACAACGCCGGCGCGGCCCGCGTCTACAGCAGCATCATGCTCATCACCGTCATCATGCTCGCGGCCCCGGGCGCCTTCGAGAACCTGTTTGGCGCCGAAGCGGCCGCCCTGAAGTCGGATTCGATAAACGTCGGCCTGGCGGTGCTGCTGCTGGCGCTCTACGTGCTGTACCTGATCTTCATGCTGAAGACCCACCCCGACCTGTTCGTGAGCAAGGGCGGTGGTCCCGAGGCGCACACGGCCGAGTGGGGCGTGGGGCGGGCCGTTGGCACGCTGGTCGCGGCGTCCGTGGGCGCGGCGTTCATGAGCGAGATCCTCGTGGGTGCCGCAGAGGCCACCGGGGAGGCGCTCGGCATGTCCCAGATCTTCATCGGCGTGGTCCTGCTCGCGCTGATCGGCGGTGCTGCCGAGCTTGGCGCCGCCGTGACCATGGGGCTTCGCGACCGGCTGGACCTCAGCATCGGCATCGCCCTGGGGAGCTGCATGCAGATCGCCCTGTTCGTGGCCCCCGTGCTGGTGCTGGCGAGTTACTTCATCGCGCCCGAGCCGCTGCGGCTCGAGTTCAACCGGACGGCGGTGGGCGCCCTGCTGCTGAGCGTGCTGATCGGCGCGGCGGTGTGTGCGGACGGCCACTCGAACTGGTACAAGGGTGTGCAGCTGGTTGCGGTCTACCTGGTGCTGGCCCTGCTCATGTACCTGGCACCCGGACTGTAGCCGGCAAGCACGAGTCGTCCCTTGCGCCCCTTGAGATGGAGTGCTTTCCAATGAATTCAGGCACCTCACGACCCGGATTAACCGGGCTGTTCTGGCAGGGCCTCGCCGTCATTGCTTGCGTAGTCCTGCTGCTGCCACGGGACTTCACCGTCCATGCGCAGGAGACGACATCGGCGCCCGCCGGAACGACTGCGCCGGCCGCGGAGAAACTGCCCCCGGATCAGCTGGACTCGCTGGTCGCGCCCATCGCCCTGTATCCCGATCCGCTCCTCGCACAGACGCTCGTGGCGGCAACCTACCCGCTCGAGATGATCCAGCTCCAGCAGTGGCTCAAGAAGAACCCGGGCCTGAAGGACAAGGCGCTCACGGATGCGGTCGCCAAGCAACCCTGGGATCCCAGCGTCCAGTCGATGGCTGCTCTACCCGAAGTCGTTACGCGGCTTGCGGACGACGTCCAGTGGACGACCGACCTCGGCAACGCCTTCCTCGCGCAGCAGGCCGACGTCATGGATGCCGTCCAGCGGATGCGGAAGAAGGCCGTGGACAAGGGCACACTGACCCCCAACGAGAACCAGAAGGTCGAGACGCAGGTCGTCGGCGAAAAGACGGTCATCGTGGTGGAGTCGGCAAATCCCGAGGTCGTCTACGTGCCGTCCTACAGCCCGACGGTCGTCTACGGTCCGCCCGTCTATCCTTATTACCCGTACCCGCCGATCTACTACCCGCCCTATCCGCCGGGCGCCGCGTTCGTCTCGTTCAGCTTCGGCGTCATGGTCGGCGCGGCCTGGGGTGGCTACTGCTGCGGCATGGGCTGGGGCGGGAGCGACATCGACATCAACGTGGACAACGATTTCAACCGGATCGACATCGACCGCGGGGACGGCAATCGCGGGGATGGCAACCGTGGGGACCGTGGCCGCGGCAACGGTGGTGGCAGCAACAAGTGGCAGCACAACCCGCAGCATCGCGGCGCTGCCCCCTACGCCGACAGGGCGACGGCGGGCAAGTACGGCGGGGCCGCGCGTGGCGATTCGCCCGGCAGCCGCCAGCCTGGTGTCCGTCAGCAGCCCGCCGGTGGTGCCGGGCGCACCCCGAGTCCCGGCGTGAGCGACCGATCTGCCGGTGGTTCGCGGGCTGGCAGCCCGGCTGCTTCTCCCGGGGGCCGGAGCCCGGGCAGCGGTGGCGGGGGCAGCGACCGGATCGGGAGCTACGACATCCCGAAGAGCAGCTCGTCCAGGTCCAGCGGCTTCGATGGGGGTTCCCGGGGCTACAACGGAGGCAGCGCCCGGGCCAGCAGCTCGCGCGGCGCGTCCAGCATGGGCGGGCGTGGTGGCGGCGGACGACGGAGGTGAGGGCGATGACTGGCAAAGTGGCGGACCGGACTGACTTCAGGCTCGTGGCTGGCGCCGCGTGCCTCTGGCTTTGCCTGGCATCCGCCGGCGCAGCTTCCGCTGCAGCACCCACCGGGCAGAAGACGTTCGGGACGCCCGAGGAGGCCGTGGCCGCCCTCGTGTCCGCCGCCGAGCGGTTCGACGTGCCCGCGTTGAAGGAAATTCTCGGGCCGGACGGCGTGGACCTCGTGGTCAGCGACGATCCGGTGCTGGACAGGAACCAGAGCGCAGCTTTCGCCGCGCAGGCCCGCCTGAAGACCAAGGTCGTTCGGGACCCAGGGCAACCGGGCATCGCCACCATGATCGTCGGCGAGCAGGACTGGCCGTCGCCGCTTCCCGTCGTCGAGGAGGGCGGCCGATGGCGGTTCGACTCCGGGGCGGCAAGCCAGGAGATCCTTCACCGCCGCATCGGGGAGAACGAACTCGATGCGATTGATGCCAGCCGCGGGTATGTCGAGGCCCAGTACGAATACGCGTCCCAGAAGCGCGACGGCGCACAGGTGAACCAGTACGCCCAGCGCGTCATCAGCACCCCCGGCCGGCGCGACGGACTGGCATGGCGCGAAGCGGATGGCAGCTGGCAGGGGCCGGTGGGGGAAGGCATCGCCCGCGTGATCGCCGAGGGCTACAGCGACCGGTATGAGCCTTTCCATGGCTATTACTTCAAGATCCTCAAAGGCCAGGGCCCGGCCGCCCCGATGGGCGAAATGAACTTTGTAATAGACGGCGTGATGATCGGGGGCTTCGCCCTCGTCGCGGCGCCGGCGGACTACGCCGTGACCGGCGTGAAGACCTTCATCGTGGGCCCTGCCGGCATCGTCTACGAGAAGGACCTCGGGCCGGACACGCTCAAGCAGTTCCGTGCCATGGAGCGCTACGACCCGGATCCGACGTGGACGCCCGTTTCGGACCCGTGAGCTTCTTCAGACTCCCCACCGTCGTGAGCGTCGTCGTGCTGTCCTTGCTGGGACTGGACGCGACCGCCGCCGTGTTTCCGCCAATCAGCGATCCAGCGACGCGCGAGTATCGCCACGGCAAGTTCGTCTGGATTGATCTGGTAACGGCAGACCTGCCAGCCGCCGAGAAGTTCTACGGCGCGATGTTCGGCTGGACGTTCGCCCGGCTGGGCCCGGATCCGGGGCGCTACACGGTGGCCTACCAGGGCGGGTTCCCCGTGGCGGGCCTGGCGGCCCGGCCACCGGCGGCTGGCGCCAGCAATGGAACGGCCGGCCGGTCCTGGTGGATCGCCTTCATGTCGGTGGACGACGTGGACCGGGCAGCTGCAGACGTTGTTTCCAAGGGGGGCAAGACGCTGATCCCGGCGCGCAACCTGGAGGACCGGGGCCGGATGGCCGTGCTGGCGGACCCCGACGGCGCGCCCTTCGGGCTCATGAAGTCATCGAGTGGCGACCCGCCGGATTTCCGCGCCGAGCCCGGCGACTGGATCTGGGCGGTTTACCAGAGCGCGGATTCCCTGAGCGCTGCGGCCTTCTACCAGGACCTCGGCAACTACGAGGTGGTGCCCGGGGACCTGGTCGGCACTGCCGAGAGCTTCTCACTCCAGGCCGAAGGGTACGCGCGCGCCAGCCTGGTCGAGATCCCGGCTGGCCGCACGGAACTGCGGCCCGAGTGGCTGTATTTCGTGCGCGTTGGGGACTT
>CAZTGY010000187.1:0-6016 GCA_964613445.1 uncultured Chromatiaceae bacterium
TACGCCGACGCCCTGATGAACACCTCCCCGTGGAACTACTGGCTGCCGGACGGGCAGCCACGGCCGGACACGCCCGCCATCCTGCGCACGCTGGAATCCGTGCTCGCCGCGAACCCGGAGCACCCGGGCGCGCTGCACCTCTACATCCACGCGGTCGAGGCCCATGACCCGGGCCGGGCCGAGGCAGCCGCGGACCGGCTGGAGCCACTGATGCCGGGCGCGGGACATCTGATGCACATGCCCGCCCACGTCTACATGCGGGTGGGCCGGTACGCGGACGCCTACGACGTGAACGTGGCGGCCGCGCGGGCGGACGAGGGCTACCTGGACCAGTGCAAGGCCCAGGGCATCTACCCGCTGCTCTACTACCCGCACAACGTCCACTTCCAGGTCTGGGCCGCCATGTTCCAGGGCCGGAGCGCCGTCGCGCTGGCCGACGCCCGGAAGCTGGCCGGGCACAGCCACCCGGAGCCCGACGTGTTCGGGCTGCCCGAGGTCTTCGAGCAGCAGCCGCTGTTCGTGCTGGTGCGCTTCGGCAAATGGGACGAGGTGCTGAAGGAGCCGCAGCCGCCCGCGCCGGCGCGACTCATGAACGCCTTGTGGCACTACGCCCGCGGCCTCGCCTACCAGCACGGCGGCAAGCCGGCGCTGGCCGGCAAGGAGCTTACGGCGCTCCGGACCATCGCCCTGGAACCGGGACTGAAGGACAAGTACACGGCCTTCGCCCCGACGCTGAAGCTGATCACGATCGCCGAGCAGGTCCTGGCCGCCGAGATCGCCGCCGGCAGCAAGCGCTACGACGAGGCCATCGCGCGCCTCCAGCGTGCCGTGCTCCTGCAGGACGGCCTCATGTACAACGAGCCGCCGGACTGGTACTTCCCGGTCCGCCACTACCTGGGTGCCGTGCTCCTGGAAGCCGGCCTGCCCCAGGAGGCGGAGGCCGTCTACTGGCAGGACCTCGCGTACTACCGGGAGAACGGCTACTCGCTGCTGGGGCTCAAGCAGGCGCTAGAAGCCCAGGGGCGGAGCGGCGAGGCCGCGGGGTTTGCCGAGAGGCAGCGCAAGGCGTTTTCCCGGGCGGACGTGCAGCTGACGACATCGCGATTCTAGTGACCGATCGCGGCTGAAGCCGCTCCTACGGGGGGACGACGTGAACCAATTGAACAAGGCGGCCAGCACGGCCGCATGGCTGATCGTGGGCTGCATGCTCATCCACAACCTGAATGCGCTGTGGCTGGAGCCCACCTACCTGGGCTTCGTGGACAAGGCGAAGGACTACGGCGACATGAGCAAGATCCTCAACGCCCAGTTCTCGTTCTCGTTCATCTCCAGCGGCACCGCGCACATCGTTTGCGGATTCTCGATCCTGATCCTGGGGCTCGGCCTCCACGACCGCTTCCGCGGCCGGCACCCGATCGGCGCCCGGATGCTCATGCTGGCGGCCCTGCTCTCGGGGCTAGGCTTCCTGTTCACGGGGATCAGCGACATACCGGGCGCCGTCTACGCGAAGATCCTGCGGGAGCAGAATCCGGACTACGCCGAGACGATCATGCTGATCAACACGCTCATCCGCAGTGTCGTCAACGTGCTCGCCATCGTGGGCCTCAGCTGGACTGCCGGCCAGCTTGCCTGGCTCACGCGGCAGACCCGGGAATTCCCGACCTGGTTCGGATGGTACGGCTGGGTGATGGTGCTGCCGGGCGTGCTCAGCTTCCCGTTCCCGCCGGCGGGCTTCATCTACCTGCAGCTCACGATCGTCTGGGCCGCTGCCCTTGCCATCTTCCTGCGGAGGCCCCCGTCGCACGCCGGTCGCGGCTGAAGCCGCTCCTACAGCCCAAGCCGCGGCAGGGACACCGGGCCGACCGGAATTGTCGTCGTCTTCAGTTCGGTGAAGAACTCCACGCTGGACGTCGCGCCGTCGCGGCCGACACCGGACTGCTTGAAGCCGCCGAAGGGAGCGCGCAACTCCCGCACCATGCCCGTGTTCACCCAGATCGTGCCGGCCTTGAGCTCGCGGCTGGCACGCATGACGACGTCCAGGTCGCGGGCCCACACGTAGGCCACGAGGCCAAAGGGCGTGTCGTTGGCAAGGCCTATGGCCTCGTCGAGGGTGTCGTAGACGAGGAACGTGGCAAAGGGCCCGAAGATCTCCTCCTGGCAGACCCGGCTCGCGTTGCCCGGCGCCAGCACGGCGGTCGGCTCCAGGTAGTAGCCGCGCGGGAACGCCGCCGGCCGGCGCCCGCCGGTGAGCACGGTCGCCCCTTCCGACCGCGCCACGTCGACGTAGGACAGGACCCGGCGGAGGTGGTCCGCAAAGGCCAGAGGTCCCAGCTCCGTTTCCGGGTCCATGGGATCACCGATGCGGATGCGCCGCGCACGGTCGACGAAGCGGGTGATGAACTCGTCGGCTATGCCCCGCTGCACCAGGATGCGCGAGCCCGCCAGGCACTGCTGGCCGTTGTTCGAATAGACCCCCGCCAATGCACCGTCCAGCGCCCTGTCCAGGTCCGCCGACGGATGGATGATGTTTGCGCCCTTGCCACCCAGCTCGAGGATGCAGGGCTTCAGGTGCTGGCCCGCCGCCGCCATGACCGCCGCGCCAGTGTGTGTCCCGCCCGTGAAGCCCACCATGTCTATTCCCGGGTGCGCGACGAGGGCGGCGCCGGTGACGCTGCCCCGGCCGTTCACCAGGTTCACCACGCCGGTTGGCAGGCCGGCCTCGTGGAACAGCTCGACCATGCGCAACATGGAGACGGGCGTGTATTCCGAGGGCTTGAGCACGCAGGTATTGCCGAAGGCGATGCAGGTGGCCACCCGCATGGATGCCAGTGCAATGGGCGCATTCCACGGGGCGAAGAGTGCCCCGACGCCCCGGGGCTCGCGCGTCACGCAGGTCAGGTAGCCCTCGAGGCCTGTCCAGGTCTCCCCCTTCATCGTGCTCGCCACTTCGGCGAAGACCTCGAAGTTGCGCGCCGCGCGGCCGATCTGCTCGCGGACGCGCGCAATGGGCAGGCCGGCGTTCAGGCACTCGAGCCAGGCCAGCTCGTCAGCATGAGCGCGGAGCGTGTCGCGGATCTGGTAGAGGATGTCCTTCCGCGCATCCAGGGACATCCTCGGCCAGGGACCGGCGTCGAAGGCACGCCGTGCCGCCTGCACCGCCGCATCCACCTCCGCCGCACCCGCCTCGCGAAGGGTGCTCACCGGCTCCTCGGTGGCCGGGTTGATCACCGGCAGGTCGTGGCCGCCCGGGCCCGGCGCCACGTGCGCGCCGCCGATCAGGCTGCCGACGAGGCCCGGCACGGGAAACCGGCCGCTCACGAAATTGCCTCGGCCTGTCGCAGACCGGTGATCATCGAGCTGCGGAGCAGGTACTCCCGCGCCCGGTCGGGCTCCGCGGCGACGGCCTGCAGTTCGCGCAGGGTCACCCGCCTCCGTTCCGGATCACGCTCCTGCATGCGGGTCCGGTTCTGGTGGGCCTGGGCGAGGATCTGCTCCTCCGCGATGGGCCGGCGCTGGCGCCCGTAAAGATCCAGCAGGGCGGCGTCCTCGCCGTGCCAGACGCGGATCAGCTTCGCGCACAGGTTGAAGGCGTCGTGGAGCCCGCCGTTCATGCCCATGCCGCCGCTCGGGCTGTTCAGGTGCGCGGCATCGCCCGCCAGGAGCACCCGGCCGCGCCGGTACCCGGGAACTATGCGCTGGTGGATCCGGTAGGGCCGGGCCTCGAGCACCTCATAGGGTCGGCCCGTCGGCACGATCCGCTGCAGCTTCGCCTCGATCGCGGCCGGCGCCATGGCCTCCTCCACCGACTCGCCCGCGTCGGCGTACAGGCTCACCCGCCAGAGCCTGGGCAGGCGCAGCAGGCTGAACGTGCCCTCGGCCGACCAGCAATAGTTGACGTTCGACAGGCCGTCGAGGTGCTGCTCGAAGGGGAACGTGGTGGTGGTGAGGATGGTGGTCTCCGGGTAGGTGCTGCCCTCGAATTCCAGGCCCGCCGCGCGGCGCACGATGCTGCGGGCGCCGTCGGCGCCGATGACCCACGCCGCGTCGAGCAGGCCCGTGGTCCCATCGGGCCCGCGCACCGCCACCCGCACCCCGCCCTCCGCCGGGTCGACAGTCGTCACCTCGGCCCCGCGACGCAGGGTGCAGGTGCCGCCGGCCGCCGTCAGGCGCGTCTCCAGCAACTCGCAGTAGACCTGCTGCTCGCACTGCAGGCGGTAGGGGTGCCGCGTGTCGGCGGCCAGCACCGCCAGGTCGAACACGGCCCGCTCACCGGACGGGTGCATGCGGACCTGCCAGGTGGGGGAAACGAGGCCAGCCGACACCAGCGGCGCGGCCAGGCCGAGGTCGTCGAGCATGTCCAGCGTCGGCGGGTGCCAGGTGGAGGCCCGGAGATCGCGGGCCCGTGCGGCGGTCGCCTCCAGCACGAGTACCGGGATGGTGGCCCGGGCCAGCAGTGCGGCGCAGGTGAGGCCGACCGGACCGGCACCGACGACTATGACCCGGTCAACCAACTGTCCTGCCCGCGCGTGATCACGCCCGGATGTTACACCCGGTCCCGGCAGCGCCGTGGCGCCGGCTGGCCGGGGCCAGTACGCGATGCGATCATGCCCCGCATCGGGTACGGGGACGGGCACGGTGATGGACGCCGCGACGCGCAGCAGTGCGCCCTGGTGGACGCAGAAGCGCTGGTGGGTGGCCATCATGCTCTGCGCCGTCACCACGATTGGCTACGTCGACCGGCTTGCCCTCTCGGTGGCCGCGCCACTGGTCCGGCGCGAGTTCGGCTTCAGCAACGAGCAGTACGGGCTCATCACCTTCGCCTTCCTCGCCACCTACGCGGCCGGGCAGCTGCTGCTCGGCCCGGTCATCGACCGTCTCGGCAGCCGGCGCGCGCTCACGCTCGCGGTGGCGTGGTGGAGCGTGGCCTCGGGCATCCACGCCTTTGCCGGCAGCGTCAGCGGCTTCTTCGCCGCGCGGGCCGCCCTCGGGCTCACCGAGGCCGTCAATTTCCCCGCGGCGTACAAGGTGGTGGCCGAGTGGTTTCCCCGGGCCGAACGCAGCATGGCGAGCGGTTTCGTCACGGCGGGCACCGGGCTCGGCGCCATCGTCGCCCCGCCCCTGATCGCCGTGCTGATTGGCGCGTTCGACGCGCTGCACGCCCGCGGCCTGTCGCCCATCGGGGGCTGGCAGGCGGCCTTCGTCGTTCCCGCGCTGCTGGGCCTCGCCTGGGTGTGGCTCTGGAAGCGGATGATGGCCGCGCCGGGCCCGCCGTCGGCAGGCAACACCAGGAGGGTGCCCGACACTCCGGGCAGCCCGCTGGCCGGCGCGCGCGCCTACTTCGCGCAGCTGGCCCACTGGTTCGGCTACCGGCAGACCTGGGGCCTGGCGCTGGCCCGGTTCTGCGGCGATGGCGCCTTCTACTTCCTGGCCTTCTGGATCCCCAGCTACCTGGCCGACGTGCGGGGCTTCGGGCTGGCGCAGATCGCCTGGGCCGCGGCCATCCCCTTCCTGTTCGCCGACCTGGGCTCGCTCGCCGGCGGCTACGCGGGGCAGCGGCTGATCCGGGCGGGCTGGAGCGTGGACTCCTCCCGCAAGACGATGATCTGGGCCGGCGCGCTGCTGGTGCCGCTCGCGCTGCCCGCGGTGTACGTGGACTCGCCGCTGCTCGCGGTGCTGTGCATGGGCCTCGGCATCTTCGGCATCCAGGTCAAGAGCGCCTCGCTCTTCGCCGTGCCGACCGACCTGTTTCCACCGTCCGCCGTCGGCACCGTATGGGGAGCGAGTGGCGCCGCCGGAAGCCTGGCCGCGGCGCTGTCGCAGCCCGTGATCGGCTGGACGATCGACAACTATTCCTACGAACCGGTCTTCGTGGCCGTCGCGCTGATGCACATCCTCTCGGCGCTGTGCGTCATGCTGCTCGTCCGGCGCATCGAGCCCGTGGCGTAGGAGCGGCTTCAGCCGCGACCCCCCTCCGGCGAGAATCGCGTCCGCGCGTCTCGAGACGGAGGGGGGTCGC